>JASHRB010000541.1 GCA_030037575.1 Candidatus Sulfotelmatobacter sp.
TGTGAAGGATTTCACGGTTTGATCAACACTTTCTTCGGCAAAATCTTCGGCACCAAGAACGAGCGGTTCATCAAGAACATGAGGCCGACGGTCGAGGCCATCAATGCGCTTGAGGCGCAGATACAGAAGCTCACGGATACCGAATTGCGCGCGAAAACAGACGAGTTCAAACAGCGTATTCAAGAGCGTTTGAGCCGGGTTGGCGGAGATGATGGGTCCGCGGTGGCCGAGGACACCGAGGACGAGGACGACATTGATCGGGCCAAGCAGCTCGAAAAACAGCAATATGACGCGCTGCAGGAAGTGCTCGAGGACATTCTGATCGAGGCTTTCGCGGTGGTGCGCGAAGCCGGGCGCCGCGTGCTCAACATGCGTCACTTTGACGTGCAGCTGATTGGCGGCATGGTGCTGCATCAGGGAAAGATCGCCGAAATGAAAACCGGAGAAGGCAAAACCCTGGTCGCCACGCTGCCGGTTTATCTCAATGCGCTGAGCGGACGCGGGGTGCACGTAGTCACAGTCAACGACTATCTTGCCAAACGCGACTCCGAATGGATGGGCAAGCTGTATCGTTTTCTCGGCCTGAGTGTCGGCGTCATCGTTCATGACCTTGATGATGAACAACGGCGGGCGGCCTACGCAGCCGACGTGACCTACGGGACGAACAACGAATTCGGCTTCGATTACCTGCGCGACAACATGAAGTTCGATTTGAAAGATTGCGTGCAGCGGGGGCACAACTTTGCGATTGTCGACGAGGTCGACTCCATCCTGATCGACGAAGCGCGCACGCCCCTGATTATTTCTGGTGCGAGTGAGGAATCGACCGACAAGTATTACCGCGTCAACCGAATCATTCCCAAGTTGGAAAAAGGCGAAGAGATCGAAGGGGCTCCGGGTGAGGCGTCCACGCTCACCGGCGACTTCGTGGTCGATGAAAAGCATCGCAACATTACCGTCACTGACGAGGGATGGGAAAAGGTGGAGCAACTGCTCGGCATCGGCAACATTGCCGATCCCGAAAACTGGCCGCTCAAGCATCACGTTGAGACCGCGGTGAAGGCGCATGCGCTTTACCGCCGCGATGTCGAATATGTGGTCAAGGACGGCGAAGTGGTAATTGTCGACGAATTCACCGGGCGCATGATGCCCGGCCGTCGCTGGTCTGACGGCTTGCATCAAGCGATCGAAGCCAAAGAAAACGTCAAGATTGAGCGCGAAAACCAGACGCTCGCCACCATCACCTTCCAGAATTATTTCCGCATGTTCAAGAAACTGGCGGGTATGACCGGAACGGCCGAAACCGAAGCCGCCGAATTCGACAACATTTACAAGCTCGATGTGATCGTTATTCCGACCAACAAGAAGATGTTGCGGCTGGAAAATCCGGACGTGATCTACCGCACGGAAAAAGAAAAATATTTTGCCGTAGCCGATGAGATTCAGAAGTTGGCGGAAAAGGGCCAGCCGGTGCTGGTGGGCACGACCTCGGTAGAAAAATCGGAACGGATCGATCAGCTGCTCAAGAAAAAAAGCATCAAGAGCCACGTTGTCCTCAACGCCAAGTTTCACGAGCGCGAAGCGGAAATCGTAGCCCAAGCCGGACGCAAGGGCGCGATCACCATTGCTACCAATATGGCAGGCCGGGGCACCGATATTCTGCTTGGCGGCAATTCTGAATTCATGGCCAAGCAGGAGATGGTGAAGAAGGGAATTGCGCAGCAACTGCGCGTGGCGCAGGGCAAAATCGAGGGCCCGCAGGAAGACGGCATCACCACGATTTTCTATTACAACGGTAACGAGTACACGGTGCCGACCGACAAATGGAATGAGGCCCTCGGCCGCTACAAAACGCAGACCGACCGGGAGCACGACGAAGTCACAGCGCTCGGCGGCTTGCATATTCTTGGCACGGAACGGCACGAGTCGCGGCGCATCGATAACCAGCTTCGCGGCCGCGCCGGCCGCCAGGGCGATCCCGGCTCGTCGCGCTTTTATCTTTCGCTCGAAGATGACCTGATGCGCATCTTCATGCCGAAAGAGTGGATATCCAAGCTTTTGCTTCGCTTGGGAATGGAAGAGGGCATACCCATCGAATCGAAGATGATGACGCGCCGGGTTGAAACTGCGCAGGAAACGGTGGAGGCGCAGCACTTCGAGTCGCGCAAGCACCTGCTGGAATATGACGACGTGATGAACAAGCAGCGCGAGGCGGTTTACGGTTTGCGCCGCCGCCTGCTTGAGGGAGTGGACCAGAAGGATCTGATTCTCGAGGATTATGTCTCGGCGATTCTCGGCGATTTGATGGAAGAATATTGCCCGCCGAAAGGGCACGCCGATGACTGGAATATCAAAGGTCTGAAGGACGCCGTGTTTACGCGGTTCGGCGTGGATTTTATCGCCGAGGGTGTGAAACCGGAGGCGATGAACCGGCAGGAACTGGGTGACACGATCTTCGACAAGCTGAAGCAACGCTACGACGCCAAGGAAAAACTGATCGGTGGCGACGCCATGCGGCACCACGAGCGCATGATCATGTTGAGCGTGCTCGATTCCCAGTGGAAAGATCATCTGCTCGGCATGGATCACCTGAAAGAAGGCATCGGCCTGCGCGGCTATGGCCAGCACGATCCTCTGGTCGAATACAAGAAAGAGTCGTTCGACATGTTCGAAGCAATGATGCAGCGCTTCCAGGAAGACACGGTCCGCTATTTGTATTTGATGCAGATTCTCGAGCGGCCTCCCGAGGCCGCGGTCTGGCAACAGCCTGCCGAATCTCAAGTGCAGGACGGGGGAAGTCTGGCGCAGCGTGGCGGAGACGGAAACGGCCGCCGTCCGCGTATGGTTTCGACTTCTGCCGATGAACTGGAAGAGGCCTTCCTTCGCCGCAAGCGCCGCGAGTTAGAGCAGGCGCGCATGGCTGGAGGCGGCGAGAAGGCTCCGGTGCAGCAGGTGGTCCGCTCGCAGGAAAAAGTGGGGCGGAATGATCGATGCCCATGCGGATCGGGAAAGAAATTTAAAAAGTGCCACGGGGCATAAACCACATGGGGCCGCCTCGGCTGTCCGTCGAGCCCGGCTCGGCTCAACGGTTCACAGACTTGAAAGTCATTGCGGCAGCGGCAATTTTTGTTCGACTCCGCCACTCCGCGAACAGCGTCGCGTAATTCTTCCTGATGTACTGATCGCGGCTGACGCCTAATTTCTTTGCCGTATCGTCAATCCATCGGGGTGAACCCTCGATCTCGCAAAAATGGCCGATCGGCGTTTCGTCGACCACTACCTGGCCTTTGCCATCGCTCCACTCAGCGCGGAATTTTTCGTAGTGAAAAGATGGAGCATATCCTAAGGCGCGCAAGATCGCATCCATTTTCCTGCCCTCGCTAACCGCCGTTTCCAACTCGATGCGGCTGCTATGCCGGCCGACCTTGCCTCCGCTTTTGTGCGTCAGCGTCCAGTCTTTGCCGTAAAGTCGCAGCCGCAACAGTTGCTTTCGCTTGCGCAGCTTCTGCCCAGGAAGATCGTAAAGCGTATTCACTTCATGGGTGCGCGGAGTCTGGAGTCGAAATCCGGCGGCGCGCAGGCGGCGGGAGATATCGCGCATGTTGCGGACGCGGAATTTGACTTCGATTTCTTTCATGGTTGCTTAAGGCCCCTCGGCGCTTAAAGCCACTCCCTCCATGGAGGGCTCCCATGGCCACCCAAAAGCGCTAACTAGGCTAAAGCCAACGGCGAACCACGCACGGCTAACTGAATGTGGGCAGTTTCACCAGATCATCTTTCGGCACCGGCTCGACGGGTTCTCCGGCTTTGCGCCAGGCGGCGAAGCCGCCGACGATCACAAACGTGTTGAACCCTTTTTCCCGCAGCAGATGCGCCACACGGGCGCTGGTGGCCTCGCGTGCTCAAGTGCAGTACAGGTAGATGTCTTTGTCTTTGGGAAGGTTTTTGATTTCGTTCTCAAGATTGTTGGGCTCAATTCGAATCGAGTTCTTAATTCGAGCCGCACCGGCATCGTAATAGCCGTGGCTCCGCACGTCGACGATCTGCACTCGATCGGCATCCTGTGACGCCAGGCGTCGCGCCAGTTCTTCCACCTGCACACGCGGCACGATGCTGTAGATGCGATTCTTGTGATATTGCCTGATGCGATAGATGGCATAAACACCGAGCGCCGCGATAACAACGATTTCCATGGCTCTGCTCGCCGCATGAAAACCGTTGAGAATCGCGGCAAGAAAATCGCGCGAAACATATCCGATCGCAAGATAAGCTAATACGTATAGGGAAGCGCCGCTCGATTCGAGGCGCAGGAACTGCCAGAAGCGCATCTTCATGCTGCCCGCTAACGGCGCAGCCATGGTGTTCACGCCGGGGATGAACTTTGCAATCACCAGGGTCACCTTGCCGCGCCTATAAAACGACTCTGCCGAACGAAGAATGCAGGTTTCCGGATTGATTGAAACGCGGCAAAGAAATCCCAGTAATGCCCAACCCATGAATCTGCCTAGCCAGAATTGCGCGCTATCGCCGAGGATGAGGGCCGTGATCGCCGCAACGAGCACATACGGACCCCACAGGGCGTGGGCGGCGACAGCCGCTCCGGCCGCAACCAGGGCGACTGCCGCGGGGAAGGGAAGTCCCATGGCTTCGGCGAGGAGAAACCAGAAGGTCCAAGCATAGCCGTGGCGCGCCATCAGCATTATCAGATTCATAAGCCCTGTTGGATAAGGAAAATAGCGAAAGGTTTCAAGATAAAGGAAATAGGGCTACTTCTCTCTGGCCACGACAAATTCCGGAGCCCACAGCAGCGCCCGTTTGATCTCCGAATCGGGAAAAATGGAGAGAACCTTCTGTGCCGATTCGGCATAGTGCTCGGCGCGAGCCGTTGCCGCGTCCAGAGAATCGTAACGTTCGAGAATTTCCAGAATCTGCGCGTGAGTCACGCCGTTGAATCCGCGCTCGCGAAGGATGGTTTCGATCTTATCGCGCTCCTGCGGGGCGCAGCGCTCGAGCGTGTGAATCACGGCCATGGTTGCCTTGCCTTCGCGCAAGTCGCTGGCAACCGGTTTGCCCAGCACGTCTTCCGAGGCGGTGAGGTCGAGAACATCATCGACGATTTGAAAGGCCATGCCGAGATCGTGGCCGTATTGCGCCAGCGCTTCCTCCTCTTCCCCGGTCGCTCCACCTAAAATTGCGCCCAGCCTCATGCACACAGAGAACAGGTAAGCAGTCTTGCGGCAGATCAGATCGAAATATTCGTCAAGCGTGATCGCCTTGCCGAGTTTTTCCATCTGCAGCAACTCCCCTTCCACCATCTGCTGCGTCAACTCGATCAAGGCATCGAGAATGCGAAAGTTGCGCTCCTGCACGGCAACTTTGAAAGCCTGCATGTAAAGCCAATCGCCGGCAAGCACGCATTTCGAGTTGCCCCACTGCGTATTGGCCGCGGGTCGGCCTCGCCGCGTCATCGCCTCATCGATTATGTCGTCGTGGACTAGCGTAGCGGTGTGGATAATCTCCACTACTGCCCCTAGGCGCACAGCGCCACGGCCTTCGAAATTAAATAACTTGGCGGACAGAAAAAGAAGCGCGGGACGGATGCGCTTGCCGCCGCCGGCGCGCAGATATTCGCCAATCTGCGTGATCGCCTGCACTTCCGAGACCGTGTCGTTGCCGAATTCCCGCTCAAGGGCCGCAAGATCATCGTGCAGCAGATCGAATACTTCTTTGGCGTTGATGATAGGCGGCGCGCTCAAAGTCTGGTTTCTCCGGGGATCTTGTGAATCGCAAATCAGTTCGTCCGATAGTTGGTAAATTGCATGTCGATTCCGAAATCGTGCTGCCGTAGCATCGCTATGATTTCCTGCAAGGTGTCGCGGTCCTTTCCGCTGACTCGAACCAAATCGCCTTGAATCGATGCCTGCGCTTTTTTTTTGGAATCCTTGATCAGTTTTACAATCTCCCTCGCCTTTTCCACGGCAATGCCTTGCTGCATGGTGACGCGACGCTTGGCAGTGCCCCCGGCGGCGGGCTCTATCGCGCCGTAAGTCAACGCCTTCAGGGATACGCCGCGCTTGACCAGTTTTTGCTGCAGAATGTCATCGACCGCCCTCAGCTTGTATTCATCGGCAGAATGCAAGACAATCGCATCTTTTTCGAGCTCGATGTTCGATTTGGAATCCTTCAGATCGAAGCGGGTATGAATTTCTTTTAACGCTTGCTGAATGGCGTTCGACACTTCCTGCATGTCGACTTTGCTTACGATGTCAAAACTGTTGTCGGGCACAAAATTTCAATTCTTTCTGAAATGATGGAATATAAACCTGAGAGTATCAGAAGAACAGTTCATGGCGCAGGCGAAAGTGACGGAACTTTGCTTTCAGCCGTTTCAGATAATTTGAAAAAATTGTAGAAATTGCGGGTGGTCAGCTCGCCGGCCTCTTCTGCCGATAACTGCCGCAGTTCGGCCAGCTTCTGCGCGGTTTCCAGCACGAATGCCGGCTCGTTGCGCTTACCGCGATGCGGCACGGGCGCGAGATAAGGACAATCCGTCTCAATCAAAATGCGGTCGAGCGGAACCTGGGCAGCGGCACCGCGAATCTGCGGCGCCTTGGGAAAGGTGAGATTCCCGGCAAAAGAGATCATGAAGCCCATATCGAGCGCGCTTTTGGCTTGCCGCCATTGTCCCGTGAAGCAGTGAAGCACGCCGCCGAGTCCATGCACCGACCAATGTTCGCGGATTAACCCGAGGCAATCGTCCCAGGCGTCGTCACGGCCGTCCGACGGCCGGCAGTGAATCACGATCGGCAGCTTTGCCACGGCGGCCAGCGCCATTTGCCGCAGGAAAACCTCTTTTTGCACGTCGCGTGGAGAGTGATCGTAGTAATAGTCGAGGCCGATTTCGCCCCAGGCAATCACTTTCGAGTGCTTCGCCAGCCCCTCCATGTTTTTATACGCGGCTTCGCCGGCCAAGCGGGCTTCATGCGGATGAATGCCGATCGTGGCGTAAATGAAATCGTATTTCTCGGCCAGGCGGATTCCGCAGTCCACCTGATCAGGGCCATCGCCGTTGCCGATCGCGACGATGGTTCGGACTCCGGCGGCCCGGGCGCGTTCAATGACCCGTTCCCGGTCGGTATCGAATTGTTTGCCGTCGAGGTGCGCGTGAGAGTCTACAAACATGGAAGTTGGCTGTGCGGGAATAGCCGCCTCGGCCCCCCAGGAACTCGCTGCCCAATTCTATTTCAGCCTGGCGCCGATCGGTACATCCTCCAAAAAGCTCGCCAGCACCGGCTTTCCGCCTTCGAGCGATGCGGCCACAATCATTCCATTCGATTCCATCCCGCGCAGCTTGCGCGGCGCCAAATTGGCGACGATGACCACCTTCCTGCCAACCAAGGTTTCAGGTGCATAAGCTTCGGCGATTCCCGCCAACACCTGCCGTATCTCGCTCCCAATATCGACTTCCAGTCGCAAAAGTTTATCGGATTTCGGAACTCTCTCGGCCACTTTGACCAAACCCACGCGCAATTCGATCTTGGCGAAGTCGTCGATCGAAATCTTATCGTTCGATGAAGTGGTTGCAGTCGCGGAAGTGGCGACAGTTTGTGCCCAGTTCGTCGTGGCCGCTGCGGCCTTTCTCTCCGCCTGATCCGCCAACGCGGCCGGTCTTTGCGTATCCTCCATTCTTTGCATCCTTTCAACGGCGCTCTTGTCGGCGCGCGGAAACACAGGCTGGACTTCCCCGAGCTTGGTTCCCCATCGCAATTGTCCCCAGGCAAGCTCGTGCAACGCAAACTGCTTGATGTCGCCCAATCCAATTTGTGCCCAAATTTTCGCCGTGGCGTCTGGAATTACAGGATGCGCCAGCGCCGTAGCGATTCGCAGCGCCTCTGCGGCGGTATAAAGCACGGTTGCGAGACGCGAGCGGCTGTCTTCATCCTGCTTCTCGCCCAGCGACCAAGGCTCATTCTCAACAATATATTTGTCCACCGCTGCAACCAGCGCCCACGCGCTTTCCAGCGCGCGCGAAAATTGAAACTGATCAAACAGATTTCCGAACTCGCGAATCGTTGTTCGCGCCGCGTCGGCAATTGCGTCATCCGCGGGGGCTTTCGACGCTGCGTGTGACGGATACGGCACCTCGCCCTTGAAATACCGGTTGATCATCGTGAGCGTGCGGCTTGCCAGATTTCCCAATCCATTCGCCAGATCGGAGTTGTAGCGCTGCACCAGGGCGTCGAACGAGAACGAACCGTCCTGTCCGAATACCACTTCACGCAGCAGAAAATATCGCAATGCGTCGGCGCCGAGCACATCGAGAATCGTCTCCGTGCGCACAATATTGCCGCGAGACTTCGACATTTTGTTTTCTTCAAACAGCAGCCATCCGTGGGCCACAATCGCTTTGGACACGGGCAGACCGGCGGCCATCAGGAAGGCAGGCCAGTACACGCAATGGAAGCGAACGATCTCCTTGCCGATCATCTGCACGTCGGCAGGCCAGAATTTCTTGAACGCCGCCTGCGCTCCGGGATGCGATGAACCGTAGCCGATGGCGGTGATGTAATTGGCGAGCGCGTCGAGCCACACGTAAATCACGTGCTGCGGATCGTCAGGAACCGGAATGCCCCAAGTGAAGGTCGAGCGGCTGATCGAGAGATCGCGCAAGCCTGAGCGGACAAAAGAAAGCACTTCGTTGCGGCGCGTCTCCGGGCGAATAAACTCCGGCTTACAATAAAGCGCAAGCAACTTCTCTTGAAACATCGAGAGCTTGAAGAAATAATTTTCTTCTTGGACGGTTTCTGTAACGCGACCGCAAGTCGGGCAGGCGTCGCCGGGCTTCGCACCATCGACGTAAAGTTCGTCGGAAACGCAATACTGGCCGGTGAAGATTCCCTTGTAAATGTAGCCGTTGTCGCGAATGCGCTTATATAGTTCCTGCACACGCTTTTTATGGCGTTCTTCTGTGGTGCGGATGAAATCGTCGTTCGAGATTGCCATCCGCTTCCACAGCTGGCGGAACTCGCCGGAAATCTCATCGGCGTATTGTTGCGGGGTTTTTCCCGCGGCTTGCGCCGCGCGCTCGATTTTTTGGCCGTGCTCGTCGGTGCCGGTGAGGAAAAAAGTTTCCGCTCCCAACATGCGCTGGCGGCGCGCAATGGTGTCGCAGGCAATCGTCGTATACGCATGCCCGATGTGTGGCCGAGCATTCACGTAGTAAATCGGCGTCGTGATGTAGAACTTTCTGCTCATGTCCCTAAACTAAGTGCAGTCGTACGGGAATGAAGCCTTGACTTTCCGGCCGTCATTCCGAACCGGGGCGCAGGCCCGCTGAGCAACCTGCTTTTGTTGCCCACGCTTCCACAGCCGCTGCCATTACGATCTTCAGCGGCACATTGTGCTCCGCCGCGATGCGCCGGCAATCTTCATACTCGGGGGCGCAATTGGTGACCGCCCCACTTAGGCTCGCGATTTTGATTCGAATGTCGCCCCATTCGGTGCGAACGGTCTCCCAGCGGCGCGCCAGCATCTGCCGATTTTCGTTCCGCCGGCGCACGCCTAGCGTGGTGGTCTCGGTAAAAATCAGCCGCGTCAACTCCGCCTCGTCGGCCGGATTGCACAGCACGGTCAAAACCATTCCCGGACGGTTTTTTTTCATCTGCACGGGAATTCCGAACGCATCGAGCGCGCCCTTTTCCAGGAGCCGATCCATGACGTAGCCGAAAACCTGCGGATTCAAATCATCAAGATTCGCTTCGAGCACCGTGATTGTTTCAGAGGCCGCGTCCGTAGGCAGACCCCTCAGCGCCGCTTGGCCCAGCGTTAATCTCACGACGTTGGCATGACTTGGAAAATCTCGCGACCCCGCGCCGTATCCCGTTTTTTCGATTGTCATCTCTGGAAACGAAACAAAGCGGGACGCCAAAGTCTTGACGATGGCCGCGCCCGTGGGCGTCACCAATTCCGCCTGCAGGCCGGAAGAATAAACCGGAGCGCTGGTCAGCAATGCAACAGTAGCAGGCGCAGGAACTGGGAACGTGCCGTGAGCGCACTTGACTGTTCCGCCGCCGACATTGAGAGGCGAGCAAATGAACTCGTCCACTCCAAGGGCCTCTGAGCCGACGGCCGCGCATACGATATCCACCATGGCATCGACCGCGCCGACTTCATGGAAATGCACGCTATCGATCGAGCAGCTGTGAATCTTTGCTTCTGCACCTCCCAGTGCCTCAAAGACGGCGATCGCCTTGTTTTTCGCCGTTGGCGAGATCGCGGCACTTGAAATGATTCGCCGTATCTCATTCAATCCGCGGCCGTGTGAGTGCGAGTGAGTTTCTTCATCCCGCGCTGGGCCCGTCGCGGTTGCAGTTTCGCCGACATGAGAGCGCGGGCGGTCATGAGAGTGTTTCTCCTGGCAGCGACCGTCTGCGTGCTGATGCTGGTGCCGCGACAAGCGATCGCCCGGACGTTTGTGCTCCTGGCGGCGTCCCTCCCAGTATTCCTCGCGTGGCAAATCCTTTTCTCCATCGACCCACACATCGACCTTCGTCGCCGAAATTCCGCCGCGCACGACGCGCGAAATCTCCAGCCGCGCTCCGATGTTGAGAGCGGCGACGGCATCGTGCAGCGTTTGCCGCGCAACTCCGGCATCGACAAGCGCGCCCATAAACATATCGCCGCTGATTCCGGAAAAACACTCGAGGTATGCGATACGCATGGAAGTATCGTTGCTGATTTTTCATCATAGGGAACACTCGCAAGTGCGTCAAACCAGCCTCGGGCAAGTGTTCTGCTAGAATCACTATCTTCTCAACAACTTCAGAGGGAACTTTTGTATCGTCATCTCGAACAGCGGCTTAGCCGGCGTTTGGCGCAGTTTTTGCAGCATAATTATCCCGACGCCGATCTGCCTGCGGTGGTCATTGAACAGCCGCCAAGGATTGAATTAGGCGATTTTGCGATCCCCATGTTTCCGTTTGCGAAGCCCTTGCGCGCGGCGCCAATCAAGCTCGCCGAAATTATTCGCGCAGGGATGGGAACGATCGAGGGCATCGCCGAAATGCAGGTTGTGCCTCCCGGGTATCTGAATGTCAGGATGGATCGTGCTTGGGTGGCGCGGGCCTTGACGCCCGAGCGCAAACCGCAGCAGAGAGTTTCTCCGGACAAGATCCTGGTCGAGCACACCAGCATCAATCCCAACAAGGCGGCGCATATCGGTCACTTGCGAAATGCGGTTCTCGGCGACACGTTTGTGCGTTTGCTGCGTTATACCGATCGCCAGGTTGACGTTCAAAACTACATCGACAATACCGGCGTGCAGGTCGCCGATGTCGTTGTCGGATTTACCCATCTTCAGAAGAAATCCTTCTCTGAAATCGAAACCCTTACCCGTCAGCCCGGCTTCGATTACTACTGTTGGGATCTCTATGCCCGGGTCTCGCAGTGGTATGAGCAGGATGAAAGGAACAAACTCGCGCGGACGGCAACGCTTCATGCCATAGAAGACGCGGCGAGCGAAACGTCCGCTATCGCGGATCTGATCTCGACTGCGGTGCTGCGCCGGCATCTCGAAACCATGGATCGGCTCGATATCGAATATGATTTTCTGCCGCGCGAGAGCGAAATTCTGCATTTGCATTTCTGGGATGCTGCATTCGCAAAGCTAAAAGATGCAGGCGTGCTCACTTACGAAAATGAGGGCAAGAATAAAGGCTGTTGGGTCATGAGGCGGGCGGGAACCGGAAAATCAAGAAGCGGCGAGCCCCCCGCAAATTCGCCGGGAGCGTCGGCCTGTGAGCGGGCTTTAGAAGAGGAAGACCAAAAGGTGATCGTGCGCTCCAATGGAACCGTCGGGTACGTTGGGAAAGACATTGCTTATCACATGTGGAAGTTTGGACTGCTCGGCCGCGATTTTGGTTACCGAAAATTTTATCGTTATCCCAATCGGCACGAGTGCTGGATTTCGGCGGCGGAGGGAGAAAAAGACCATCCTCATTTCGGCGGGGTTGCAGAAATTTACAACGTAATCGATGCCCGGCAATCGGAGGCGCAAAGCACTGTAATCGAAGCGCTGCGCGGGCTTGGTCACAACGAGGCTGCCGACCACTACACCCATTTTTCCTATGAAATGGTTGCCCTCACTCCCCGATGTGCCGCCGAGCTCGGCTACAGGTTAAGCGAGGAAGATAAAACGCGCCCTTACGTTGAGGTTAGCGGGCGCAAAGGTTTCGGCATTAAGGCGGACGATTTGCTTGACCGGCTCATTATTTCGGCGAAGAGCGAAGTCGATGCGCGCCATCCGTCACTGCGCGATGCTGAGCGGCAATCCATTGCCGCCCAGATCGCGACCGGGGCGATGCGCCACTTCATGCTGAAGTACACCAAGCAATCCGTGATTGCGTTCGATTTTAAGGAAGCATTGAGCTTCGAAGGCGAAACCGGGCCATACGCACAATACGCCGCAGTTCGCGCCACCAGCATTTTCAAGAAGGCCGGGATCGATGCTGATGCGTTTTCGGCGGAGATTGCCAACAAGATGTCTCCGGCCGACTTTGCAACCTTTCTGAATGGCGAAAATGGCATTGAATTCTAGGAGCTTTGGCTGGCTTTGTCCAAGACTTCGTATGTTGTGGCCCAATGCATCGCGGCCACGGAGCCCGCGTACCTGGCCAAGCACGTTTTTCAACTGGCGCAACTGTTCAACGCGTTTTATCACCGGCACCCGATCCTGAGCGAAGCCGACGAGAAGCGAAAACAGTTTTTGCTCATCACTGTGGCTGCGGTCCGCCGCGAACTGATGCGCAGCCTCGCCCTGATGGGAATTACCGTGCCGCCGGTGATGTAGCTTGGGCAAACGGTGTGTTCGCTGCAGCTTTCTCAATTGAAATGCCCCACGCCGATGCCTCATCAACGCAGCATCGCCCGTTTCGCCGCTTCGCGGCGGGAATCGTAATGATTGTGGTGGCGATCGCCGCTTGTGGCGCGATTTACGAAAGCGTATGTGAGTCGCGTGATCGGCTCGTTTACCCGATGCCCGGCAGGCTCGTCGATGTCGGCGGTTACAAAATGCACATCGACTGCATGGGCGAGGGAGCGCCCGCGGTAATCCTCGATTCCGGCCTGGGAGACAATTACACTTCCTGGCGCAAAGTGCAACCGCCGATCGCACAGTTCACCCAGGTTTGCTCTTACGACCGCGCGGGGCTTGGTTACAGCGATTCGAGTCCGCGCCGACGGAACAGCAAGATTTTTGCCGAAGAACTTCATGCCCTTCTGCGCGGTACTGGAATCCCGGCGCCTTATGTGCTGGTCGGCCACTCCATGGGCGGTTTTGATGTGCGTCTTTACGCGAGCCTTTACTCCGGTGAAGTCGCCGGTATGATATTGGTTGACTCGTCTCACCCCGAGCAACAGAAGCGTCTGCCGGCGGCGGTGAATGACATCGATGCCGGATGGGTGCGCGAGCAGGAGCTCTTCGAGTTCACCATGCCCTTCGGATTGCCGCGGTTGTTGGCATTCTGTAGCGGCGATGCGGAGGTTCGCGCCGCCGAGTGCAACTTTCGCAATGTCCACGAGAGTGTCGCCGAGTTGAAATCGATTTCTGAGAGTGCGGTGCAGACGGCCGCAACTGGCACAGTTGGCAACCGGCCGCTCGCCGTTCTTTCCCAAGATCCGGATGCGCCGCAATACGACCTGCCAGAAGATCTGCTCAAGCCCACCAACGACGCCTGGCAGCAGATGCAGAATGAACTCGCTCAACTCTCCACGCGCAGCATGCACATAACTGCCAAAAATAGCGGGCATTACGTTCAGCTTGACCGCTCCGATGTCGTCGTTGATGCGATTCGAAAGATTGTCGATCAAGTTCGGACAGCCCGGGAATCCGAGATCAGGCATTAAGGCTCGTCGATTATTTTGCATGGCCGTGGTCGCGAGTTAGACCCAACATGAGAAAATGTCAGAGGGAAAAGTACAAGAATCGCGATTCCCCCCGCGCCTCATCTGAGGCCATACTCGGTAAGTAAAATCCCATGTGCAGAAACATCAAAACCCTCTTTAACTTCAATCCTCCGGTCAACGACGATGAAATTCGGGAGGCATCGCTGCAGTTTGTAAGAAAGATTACCGGATTCAACAAGCCATCCAAGGCGAACGAAGCGAGATTCCAAGCGGCTGTGGAGGAGATCTCCGGATGTACGGCACGCTTGCTGGAGTCGCTTGAAACCAGCGCGGCGCCGCGCAACCGCGAAATCGAGACCGCCAAAGCCAAAGCCCGCGCGCTGGAGAGATTCGGCGCCCAAGCGCGAGAAACAATTTCGCCAGGGAATCGAACGGATCGTCAGCGACGGTTCTTTTATTGATGCCGATCCGGGAAAATTCGTGGCGCTATTGCACGAAACTTCTCACAAACTGGATAATGCTGCGCAGCGCAATTCCCGACGGCCCTTTTGCAATCCAAGGCTTTTGCTCTTCCACCCAGGCAGTGCCGGCAATATCAAGGTGAATCCAGGGAATGTCTTCCGCGAACTCCTGCAAGAACATGGCCGCGTTGATGGCTCCGCCCCAGCGCCCCCCGGTGTTCATGATGTCAGCAATCGACGAACGAATCTGTTCTTTATATTCATCGTCAAGCGGAAGCCGCCACATCTTTTCGCCGGCTTCCTCGTTGGCTTTATGGAAGCGCCCGTAAATGGCGTCATCGTTGGCGAAGACGCCTGCGTTCAACATTCCCAGCGCCACCACCACGGCACCGGTGAGCGTGGCTGCGTCGACCAGATGGGTGGCGCCGAGTTGCTTTGCGTAATGCAACCCGTCGGCGAGTACGAGGCGCCCTTCGGCGTCGGTGTTGATGATTTCGATGGATTTTCCCGACATGGCGATCTGAACATCGCCGGGTTTTTGCGCGTGGCCGGAGGGCATGTTTTCGGTGGCGCAAACAATGCCGATCACTTTGACTTTCGGTTTGAGGAGAGCAATGGCGCGCATCACGCCCATCATCGTCGCCCCGCCGGCCATGTCGTATTTCATCTTTTCCATGCCATCGGCGGGCTTAATCGAAATACCTCCGGTGTCAAAAGTAATGCCTTTGCCTACAAGGCCTACCACGGGCTCAGCAGGCGCGCCGGCGGGTTCGTATTTCATCACAATCAGCGCGGGCGGTTCATCGGAGCCTTGGGCGACGCTCCAGAAGGCGCCCATTTTCATCTCTTTAATTTTGTCGGGGCCGTAGACCTCGCACTTCAGTCCGACCTCTGTGCACATCTTCTTGGCGCGGTCAGCAAGAATCGTCGGAGTCATGCGATTCGAAGGCTCGTTGACAAGGTCGCGAGTGAAGTTCTGCGATTCGCCGATGATGATCGCCTCAACCGCCGCTCTCTCCAGCGCGGCTTTGTCGGCTTTGCTGCCGGCAAGAATGGTGATTGCGTCAATTTTCTGATCTTTTCGGTCGCTGCGGTAGTAATCAGAATCGAAATTGCCCACCACCGCGCCTTCAACCATGGCCCGCACTGCCTCGTCGGCCGGAAAACTCGGGGGAGCGATGATGGCGAAGCTGCGGATTCCGCGCGACTTCAGCGTGCGCACGGCCGTGCCAGCGACACGCCGCAATTCGTAACTGGAAAATTTGTTCGCGGAGCCGCCACCGATCAGCAGGAGACGCTTGGCTTTTAGTCCGGCGGGGTTGTGTAGCAGATTCGTTTCGAACGGTTTCGGCGTGACCTCGCCGCTGGAGAGAAGTTCAGACGCGGCAGATTGCACGGTCGCATCTTTCGCCGCAACTTTCAACTGCGGCTTGGCCTGTTTGTTTTTCTCGTTTTGAGCCGGATCGGCGTGGTCGAGCACGACCGCAACCAGCGCTTCGGTTTCCGGGTGAGAGGGCGTCGAGAGGGAAATGGTCGTTTTCATAATGTGGTTAGCAGGGTTAGAAGCAACCCTCCAGTATCGTCGGCAGAGAAGGAATTAGGCAAGCAGATCGGGGCTGTTTTGCCCCTCCGGGGGAAACCCGGCTTCCTCGACTGTGCCTTCTGGCGCGGATCGCGCCAGAAATGCTCGCTTGGTTGACAGAGCTTAATAGCGGATGTCCACTGCGGCTCCGATCCGGCCGGACTTTGTGCTGCGCACAGAGTGCCAATTCGAGAGAAATCCGCATCCACGCGTTGGACGAAAATCACGATGCCAGCGCGCTGGGGAAACGGGTTTCAAAATCCAGCAGGCCGACCCACTCCGGCGTAACCGTGATGCGCACCATGCTTGAGATCACGGAACGAAGATTCTGAAGCCAGCCCTGAGCCTGCTCCGGAGTGAAATAGCGCTCGGCCGCGGCCGCATATTCGGGAACGATGCCAGCAACATCTTCCAACCGCGACGTGCCGCGGATGAGCAGAACTTTGTGAGGAAAAATATTGTCGTCGATGGTGAGAGAAACTTTGGGATTCCTTTTCAGAGCTTTCAGCTTCGGCGCACGCGGCGGCGTCGCCATGACGATCTCGCGGCCGTTCCAGTGGAACCAGATCGGGATCACTCGGGGCGTTCCGTCGAGCCACACGTAGGCCAGCCGAGCGGGGATTTTTGAACGCAGCAGTTCCTGGGATGCGGGATGGTGCAAAAGATCGAGGCTTCCTTGATCGACACGATTCATGGTCGACTCCTTTGACGAGCGGACAATCTTCAGAGGTGGACCCGAATGCCGCGTGGAATTGTGCTCCTTCCGAGGGCGCCGGTCAAGATTCGGCTTGGTGGAGTCTCGTTCTGGTGTAGCCTGCGGCAGCGTGGCGGGAGCCGTTTGATACACATGTTCTTGCGAGATGACGGTAGGCAATGGGCCCGCGTATGATCCAAGCAATAAACTCACGTTTGAGGGAAGTCCAGGAGTCGTCTTATGAAGGCAGGATGGATCATCGTGCTTTTGCCGCTGATCTCGGTGATTGCGATCTCGCTCGCAATACACGAGCATGACGTTCGGTCCGGACAATCACGCCCTGTCGCCACCCCGGCTGCCTCTTCGGCTGCCGCCAGGTGACTGCAGTTTCGGGCTCACCGTGGGCACGGCTCTTGGACCGAGTGCAGTCTGAGTTTTACTGCACCATTATTGTGACTCCGCGGTTTCTGCAGCCAAGGTCAGAATCGCGTTTGAGCTCGGGGTGCGACTGCCAGAGCTTTCCAACCGCGTCGTTCGACTTTGACCAGTCCTCGCCGAAGATGCAGTCGGTGATCTAACCGTTTTGCACCATCTCCAGGAGACGATTTTGCACGGCGAGCCGGATTTCACCTCCAAGCTCCAGTTGAGCCGTAGCCGTGAATGATTTTCAGCAGCTGCGTTTGGTTTTGGCGGGCAAGTCCAAGTTCCCGCTCGAGCCGCCCTAGGGCTTCGCGAACCAAAGGCATATCGGATTTCAGGTTAACGGTTTTGATGGGCGGCCCTCTCGGTTGCACGATAATGATAGGGCCAGCTGGGTTTAGTTTTTTCGTCGCCAACTGTAGACCTCGCTCTCCATGCACTACATTGTGGTGCAAAGCGAAGAAATCCAAGCTTCACGCGTCCTTTCTTCCCCTCCCTACCGCCTCCCTCGCTTCCTTATCCGCCGTTCTTCGCCGCTCGGTTTCGCGCTTATCCCACAACTGCTTGCCCTTTGCTAATGCCAACTCGAGTTTCACGCGGCCGCTCTTGAAATACATGCGCACCGGGATCAGCGTCAGGCCCTTTTGTTGGGTCTTGCCGATCAGCTTGCGGATTTCTTCCTTGTGCATCAGCAACTTGCGGCTACGCAGGGGAGCGTGGTTGAAAATGTTGCCGTGCTCGTAAGGGCCGATGTGGGCGTTAAACAGCCAGAGTTCGCCCTCCTTAACGATGCCGTAGGAGTCTTTAAGGTTAGCCAAGCCGCTGCGCACAGATTTGACCTCGGTTCCGGTCAGAACCACTCCGCACTCGAATTTTTCCAGCAAGAAATAGTTATGCGAAGCGATCCTATTGACGGCGGCGTCTCGCTGGCCGGAGGCTGTCGGGTCGCGGCGCGGCGATTTCTCCGGCCTCGGCTCCGTCTGGTGCGTGGATTGGCGGGGCATGGATTGAATTCATCTTAGCAGGGCTGAAAGCTGGCGTCCGGCTCCGTGCGGTCGGCATCGAGCTGCGGGCTCAGCTGGAATTCAGGCTGCAACAGTCGGCAGAATATTGATTAGTGAATCGCCCAAGCCTTTTTGAGCGCCGAAAGTGGAGAGCCGAAGCCTGAAATCCCCTTTGGGGCTAAGACTAAAGAGTGTAACTCCCGCAGGTGCAATCAGATGGGTCGCGGCGGAAGTCGATGCTATAATCGCAGAAAATGAACCATCACTACTTTGTTGTGTCGAACAAGTTGCCAGTGTCGCAGTCGATTGAGGGCGGAACTGCCGCTGTGGCGAAGACTTTATACAACAAGACTTTACACCAAGAGGACTGAGGAATGAGACGTCTGAAGCCTGCGGCGGTACTGCTGCTGGTGCTGGTTGCGATTCTGCCTGCCATCGCCGACAAGGCCAAGAAGATCTACGACCAGGGCCAGGACGCCGAGGCCCGCCAGAACTACGAAGCCGCTTATAACTTCTACAAACAGGCATACGACCTCAAGCCCAAGGACCTGCGCTACCGCTCGTCATTCGAGCGGCTCCGCTTCAAAGCCGCCGCCACGATCGTCCATAACGGCCAGAAATTGCGGGACGAGGGCCATCTGCAGGAAGCGGTAGCTCAATTCGAAAAAGCGGTTCAGATCGATCCGTCGCTGTTTATCGCGCAGCAGGAATTAAAAAAGACGCTGCAGATGATCAACGATGCGAACAATCCCCCGCCGCAAGCCGCGGGTCCGCCGAAAGGCCTGGAGCGAATGATTCGAGATGCCGGCGGTCCGGTAGAACTCGCTCCGATCTCGAAGGTTCCCATCACGGTTAAGCTCACCGAAGATTCCAAAGTTATCTATCAGACGATTGGGCAGTTGGCCGGCGTCAATGTGCTCTTCGATCCCGATTACACTTCGCGGCGAATTAAGGTCGAGCTGAATGGAGTGACCCTTGAGCAGGCCCTTGAAATTACCGCACTCGAATCAAAGACGTTCTGGCGTCCCGTAACCGGCAATACGATTTTTGTGGCGCAGGATAATCCCGCCAAGCGCAAAGAGCTGGAACAAAGCGTACTCAAGACCTTTTATCTCTCCAACATTTCTCAGCCCACCGAATTGCAGGACGTGGTCAATGCGATTCGCGCAGTGCTTGATGTGCAACGCGTGCAGCAGCTGCTTTCACAGAATGCGCTGGTCGTGCGGGGCACTCCCGATCAGATCGCGTTGGCGGAAAAGCTGGTGGATGACTTGGATAAGCCACGGCCTGAGGTGATCGTCGACATCGCCGTTCTCCAGATCAGCCGCGACAAATCGCGAACTCTCGGCATCAGCCCGCCCAGCAGCGCCAGCGTGACTCTGCAGAGCAACATCAATAGCACCAGTTCTTCAACCACTTCTTCGACGACCGGAACAACAACGAGCACGAGCAGCACCGGGCTGGAGTTGAATACGTTGGGCAATCTCAACGCCACCGACTTTCAGGTAAGCATTCCTTCCGCCAATCTCTCGGCCATCATGGGTGATACGGACACCAAAATGCTGCAGAATCCGCAGGTGCGCGCACTGGATAATCAGAAGGCGACACTGAAGATCGGCGAGCGCGTGCCGGTGGCGACTGGTTCGTTTCAACCCGGCATCGGCGGCGTCGGAATCAACCCGCTGGTGAACACGCAATTTCAATATCTTGACGTCGGCGTGAACATCGATGTGACTCCGCACGTGCATGCCGACCGGGAAGTCACCCTGAAAATCACGATGGAAATTTCTTCGGTGGTGGGGCAATCGAGCATCGGTGGAATCAGCCAGCCCATCATTGGGCAGAAAAAAATCGAGCACGAGATTCGCCTGGCCGATGGAGAATCCAGCTTGATCGGCGGAATTTTCGACGATTCCCAAACCAGGTCGCT
>JASHRB010000542.1 GCA_030037575.1 Candidatus Sulfotelmatobacter sp.
GTGCTCGAATGGTTGCGGCGGCAATACCAGGAGAACGCGCGTAGGTCGGTGCTTCTTGCCGCTGAGTTGGTGCGAGTTCTGGATTGCGCCCGTTCGATCGGTGTGGAACTCGTCGCTTACAAGGGGCTGGTGCTGGCTGAAATCTGTTATGGCGATATGGCGGCGCGGCCTGCCGGGGATATCGATTTGTTTATTCGCCGAGGTGATGTCGGGCGAATGAAAAATGCGCTTTGCGATCTTGGCTATAAAGTGCGCAGCCCGGTGCCGGAGAATCGCGAACGGAGTTATATCGCTTCCGGATACGAATACGCCTTCGACGCTGCGGCGAGCAGCAATCTGCTGGAGTTGCAATGGGCCTTGCAGCCGCGTTTTTATGGGGTCGATTTGGATATGGCGGGGCTGTTTGCGCGCGCCGGATGGGCCGATCTGGGGGAACGCCGCGTGCGAACTCCTTCGCTGGAAGATTGGCTGCTGGTGCTTTTGATTCACGCGGCAAAGCATGCCTGGGGACGGATTCTTTGGCTCTGTGACATTGAACAGATTCTGAAGCGCGAAAACTTGGACTGGGATGCGATTTTGTGGCGGGCGCGGGAGATAGGGGTTGTTCGCATTATGAGTATCACCGTACTGCTTATGAATGGTTTTCTCGGAACTGCGATTCCCCGTGTGCTCGGAACGGAGATTCGAAGCGATCAAGCGGCAAGGGAGCTTGCCGAAGAGATTGCCGCCGCGGTGGTCGCAGGAGTTTCGTGGGAAGAAGAGAAGATTTCGTATTTTCGCTTGATGACAAAAGTGCGCGAGCGCGGCATTGATCGTTGGCGGTTTATGATGCGACTGGCTTTTACGCCCGGGCCGGGGGAGTGGGATGCGCTTAAGTTGCCGCAAGCTTTGACACCTTTCTATCGGTTGGTGCGGTTGTGGCGGCTGGCGGGCAAACTGGGTGGGGGCTGAAGCCACCCGGGATTTCTCAAGGAAGAGTTTCTACGGCTACAAGCGCTGCGCCCTCCGCTCAGAGCAACCGATCGACCATGGTTGAGTCGTGTTCCTCCATGCGGGCGGTTCACACACCGGTCATGCGACTGGTCGAGAGAGGTAAGGTGTTTTTAAGTTCTCGGATGGCTGGCACGAGATTGCTCCCGAATCGTGCCTTGTCGACCGAACCATGGGCACCGGCTTTGAGGGAGCGTGGAACGATCTGTTGGGGATCATGCGGGCGGATGATGAGTATTTTCGTTTGCGGCAATTTCTGTTTCACAATGCACGCATTCAGCTTGCTTTGAATGCTGGCGGTACGGTAAGGTCCCTTCTCGCCCTGGGAGGATAAAGCAGAACAAAATTGCCCAGCCGCCCCCCGTGCCATTACTCGCTGTTTTGCTTGCTCGCTCAGGCATTGCTCATGCCGTCGAAGGCTAAACAACCTTTTGCCGGTGTCAAGGTCCGGATCAGTGTCTTTTAATGGCCGGTTTGCGTGACCCCCGAGGCTCGAGGTCGACATTTGCGCACTCGTTGCAGAGCCTTCCCCGATGAAGAGGGGACTGAAATTCTCGGCTGTAGACCGGCGTTCTTGCCTCATGGTGTCAGCCGGCGGATGGCCTCAAAGTGACCGCAGTGCAAGCGACAGGACCGGCGTTAAGGGCCTTCTGGCGCGGATTTTACCCCAGTGACCCTTTCTCCTTCTTCTGTTTCCGCCAGCGGGCTTGGGCGGCGCGGCGGGCAGAATCAACCCGTTCTTCGGGCGTGAGTTTGCTGGCTGTGGCCTTTCCGCCTTTTCTGCCTAGCTTTGCTAGGTATTCTCGAATGCTCGGCACGCTCGCAGTTTACACGACGTTTCCGCGACTCATGCGCAGCCGCTCCGTATCTGCATCAAAACAGGCGCAATAAAGTCCTTGACAATGCGCAGCCGGTACGCATATAGTAAGTGCATGAACATCGACGAAAGGCTCGACGCTCTGACCCATTCAGTGGAATTGCTGGCCGCGATTCATAAAGACAACGAGAGAGAGATGAAGCGTCTCGGCAAGTATATTCGCTCAGTCTCGCAACTTGTGTTCGGATCACGAAACACGGCTGCGCAGCCTCGAAGGCAACGACGCCGACGCCGATCAGGATTAATGTGTAAACGCCCCGCGCAAGTGTTGGAAGCACTCACACGGAGCTAACCACAACTGAATCACTACCACCGCTTCTCTCTGCTGGTTTCCCACAGGCATTCCAAAGCGCAACTCAACAGGTCTATTTCCCCGTTCGCCGCTTCACCGCCCCCATTTACTGCGAATACGAAATCAATGGAGAGCCTTGCGCCCGGGTGGCCGTGGTCACCGAATTAGCCAGTGAGGCGCAGATGTGTTTGAAGCACTTCAGAATGGTGCGTCCATGACCCCGAGCATCTCCTTCGTCCGCGAATCGGAAGACTTGCTTCCCGACCCTTACTTGCTTCTGGCCACCGCCAAGCAGCACCTGGCCGACCACAGAAACCTGACCTGGGGAGACCGGCTCGCCTGGGAACTCATCGACCGGGTGCAGACAACTAGCGGCGGCAGGAATTCAAACGTCCGTCGGTTTTCATTCGCTACTCGGGCGCTCTGCTGCTCGACGTGATTCTTGTCGCGTGGTATGCGCTTTACCGGCTGTGGCCGATTTTCTGGCAACTGCTGAAAGGACTAGCCGGAGGACTGACACCGTTTTCGCGGGTGGGATGTGGCGACGGGAAAACACGGCTCCACCCCCAAAAGTCGGATCGGCCACGGGGATCGCTCGCGCGCGGACGCGGGAGCAAGGGGTTTTGAGTGCTATCGCCTTTATAGCGTCAATTGACGATTGCTTAGCGGCTGGCGAGACCCCCGGCGGTTTCACCGCCGTCGATGGTGTAGACGTGACCGGTGGCGTAGGCGGCGTCGTCGGAAGCGAGAAATGCGAACAGTGCTGCGATCTCCTGGGGCCGGGCGTGGCGGCGCAGCGGAATTTTCTGGTTTACTTCCTCGAGCATCGCATCGGAGTATTCGGCGCGCTGCATGGGCGTAAGCACATAGCCTGGTGCCACGGCGCAGACGCGAATTTGGGGAGCGAGTTCGAGCGCCATGGAACGAGTCAATTCAATCACCGCCGCCTTGGTTGCGTTGTAGTCGGCGTAATAGGGATAGCCCGTCACTCCGTTGGTCGACGCGGTTTGCAGAATGACGCCGCCGTTTTGTTGCCCCATGAGGCGAGCCCCGGTCTGCGCGACATAGAAAACCCCGGTCAAATTCACGGAGATGAGCCGGTCCCATTCTTCCGGGGTGATGTCGAGGAACTTGTGACGGATGCTGATGCCGGCGTTGTTGATGAGCACATCGACTCCATCCAGGACGCGGACGGCATCGGCGAATGCGGCTTCGACCTGCATGAGGTCGGTGACGTCGGCGATGATGGCCTCCGATATCGCCGGCAATTGCTGACGAATTGCAGCGCAGGCCTGGGGGTCGCGGTCAAGAATGCAGACCCGCGATCCTTCTTCGAGAAAACGAGCGGCGGTTGCCGCCCCGATTCCGCCGGCGCCTCCGGTGATGAGAACTCGCTTGTCCTTTAAACCGCGCATGTATCTGGGGTCTCGATCGCTGTGCTGTTAACCTTGGTGAACTCGAGCGCGATTCAGTTGTGATCGTGCGAGGGATGCACTAGCCACTTGAGCATCATGTTGACGAGGCTGAGCAGAATTGCGCCCACGAATGCGGCGCCGAAACTGCGCACAGAGAAGCCGGGCGACAGCAGCGCCGACGCCAGCTTGAGCATCAGAGCGTTGATCACAAACCAGAAAACCCCGAGCGTGAGCAGGGTGAGCGGGAAAGTAAGAATCTTCAGCAACAAACCGATGGTGGCATTAATGAAACCGATGACCAGGGCGGCGATGAGCGCGGCGCCGAAACCGCTGACGTGAAATCCTGGCAGAACGTGCGCCACGATCCATACCGCGAGCGCACTCAGAAACCAGTTCAAAAGCAAACGCATGTTCGCTCCCTGCGCCCCTGAAAAGCCGGCGCATCTTCTGGTGAACTATATCAATTCTTGAGCCTGCCTGCCGATCTCGGCCTTATGGTTTCCCGGCATAGGGCTCGAGCTTGGGTGGGGAGTGGTCGCCTTGGACGCGCCAGAAGTGGCGGCCGCGGTAGTACCCAAGGAGTTCCTGGTTCCGTTCGACGCCCAGATCGCGAGCCCAGACAATTTTGGCAGCGTCGATGTCGCTGGCGTTGTACACCCATTCGCGATCGAGGTCGAAATCCGGGGTGTAGCTGACCAGCACCACGTGCTGGCCGGGAAGCGCATCCAGGCGCTGCACGATGGACTCGCGGTCCATGTCTCCGTGCTGAAATTCCTTTTCCGGGTGAACCTGGGCCACCGCCAATAGAATGCGCAACCCCACCGTGGCCACATAAACCACCGCGATGGCGCGCACCAAGGCCAGGCCAACCGACGGATTGCGCCAACCAAACCGGCGCAGATGCCGCATGCACTGGATGATGACCAGATACAGCAGGGCGATCGCCGGAGCGAAATAGTGCGGCAGAAACCAGGTCTCGACGGCGAGGCCGATGACGAAGACTCCGAGAATCATCCAGGGGATGCGCAAGCGGCGGTCGCGAGCGGCGCAGGGGAGCGCGACGAAGACCAAGGGCAAGGGCAACACCAGCAGATCGAGGAAGAAGTAATAAATCTTTATTCGGGCGCGGTGCAGAAATCCGCGAAGGGTGCGATTCGCTTGATCTTCCCGCAACTCCCGGTCGTAGTAGGCGGCCATGGTTGGGTTGTTGTAGGTTTTCTGCGGCCACGGAGTTTGCCAGATGAAATAGCGTCCCCGGGCGTAGGCGGAGCGATTCAGTTCATACGCCATGCGCAGCGGACTGCCGGTGACACGGTCGTAGTAGTAGCCGGTCCAGGCCGCGAGAGGAGTGAGAGTGAGCAACAGCGGCACCACGATTTTGGCGAGCGCGATGCGCGCGCCTGGACCGTGTTTGCCCACCATCCAGGCGAGCAGCGCCATCGCCACGGCGAGGCTGAGGAGGAAGCCTTCGTAGGGGCGAGTGTTCGCAAGAGTGAACAAGCCCACGGCCATGACCGCTGCATCGCGGCGACGCGGGTGGCGTTCGATGCGCGGCCACGCTCCTAGCACCAGCGCACCGCCGAACCCGGGAAGGCAGGCGCACCAGTAGCCGTTGGTCCAATAGCCGAGAATGCCGAGGCGTGCGACGGCCAACACACCGCCGAGAAGCGCCCAGGACGGTGGAATCCAGCCTTGCAGCATCCAGCTGATGGCGGCGCACATGAGCGATGCCGCGAGCAGCTGGCCCAGCCAGGGATTGCCGAGAAATTGTCCGAGGGCGAGAATCAGGCCTTCGCCGGGAGGATACATCGACATGTACGTCGGATGCCACACGACATGGTAGGTCTCGAAGTGCACCCACATGGCGTGGGGAGGGTTGATCAAGCGTCCGTGAGCGAAAGTGTCGGCCGCCAGCAGGTAACTGAATTCATCGTGATAGCGCGGCAAGGGAACGCCGGTCAGGAGAGCGCAAGCGCCGCGAATCAGGAAAAGCGAGAGGCCGATCAGAAAAACTGACAGTCGTTTATGAGCCGCCAGTTTCTTGCAGGCACGCTCAAGTCGCGCCAGCCCGAGTGTCGCCCAGAAGCGTGAAAACTTCAGTTGCAAATAGACGAGGATGGCGACCGCGGCGAGCGACTTGACGAGCTTCATCAGCCAGGGCAGCCAAAATGACTTGGCGTTGGCAACCGACAGCCGGGCCGCGAACGAGAATAGATGAATCCCCTGCACGCTTCGCCTAGGATACCGTGTCCGGCGCGGAGAGCAGGTGCAGTAAAATTTTCAGACGGAAAACTCTCGCTGCGGTGGTGGACCTTGGATCTGCTGAATGCAATCGAAGTGCGCGTGCTGGGATCGCTGATCGAAAAAGACATTACCACGCCGGATTACTATCCGCTGTCGCTCCATGCGCTGGTCAACGCCTGCAATCAGAGAAATAATCGCGATCCGGTGATGAGGCTCGATGAAGATGCCGTGCGCGCTGCGCTGGATTTGCTCGAGGCCAAGAGGCTGGCTGGGCCGGCGAGCGGCGCGGACAGCCGCGTCCCCAAATACGAGCACCGAGTGCAGGAAGCGTTTAACTTCGACCGGCGGGAGACGGCGGTTCTGTGTGTGCTGTGGCTGCGCGGTGCGCAGACTCCCGGCGAACTGCGCGGGCGGACCGAGCGGATGTATAAGTTCGAGACGCTCGAAGATGTAAATGCGACGCTGCAGCGCTTGAGTCAGCGCCAGCCTCCGCTGGTGGCGGTGTTACCGCGCCAGCCGGGAACGAAAGAGTCGCGCCATAGGCATTTGTTTTCCGGCGAAGCGCCGGCCTCAGTGGAGCGGGCCACCCAAGCTGCGAGCACGGTTTCGATTGGCGAAGATCGCGTGGCGCGGCTCGAAGGAGAAGTAGCGGAGCTGAGGAGAGAACTTGCCGAGATGAAGGAACAGCTGGCCGAGTTGCGCAAGCAGTTCGAGTAGGGTGGTTACCAGAGAAGAAGATTTTCGCGGCAGAGGGCAACATAGCGAGAAAACGCCCAAGGTCCCGGCTGGCTACCTTCAAGGCAGTTTCGCGATGGTGAAATTCGAAAGCTTACCTTGATCGTCCCCACGATCATCAATCCATTGCGGCAGCGCCCCAGCCGCAATCCGGTATTCGTCGTGAGCCGAACTCTCAACCGCCCGGGGGCGATGGAGCGCGAGAAATTTATTGCCTACTTGAAGCGATGAACGTAACCGGCGACACCCGATACTCATCCTTCGTATTTCGTGCCTTTGCGAATCGGGATTGCGTAATCCTCCTTGAGCACCGGATGGAAAAGTGGCTGGTGCGGCCCGGGGTGGCGGAAAGCTGCCGAAGCCGCTCTCGCAGACCGGTCCGAACTCCTTCTGGCCCACCGGCCGATCAAGGGTTATGGCTTTCATTTGGAGTCGATTCAGCATCACCGAACGTGTCTCGACAGATACAGTGTATGCGCTCGGCCACGCGCCTTTCTCCGCGATTGCAAGCGAACCCGCGAGAAATCAGCAGGTTTGTTTATGGGGCATCGCTTGCAATCTGACTCAGCGCTGCCCAGCAGCAGGAGGGGACCAACCATGACCCGCATCAATCCATTTCGCAAAGACTCAATCTGCCGCTCTACGCCGAAGGTGAAGGCAACCGCCGAAGGTCGGAGCAATTTCGAACAACAGGCCAGCATCTTTGTATTCGCCGTACTCTTGATCGCGTGTTCGTTCGCGGTCGGATGTGCGAGCGAAAAATCGAAGACAGAAAGCTCAAACAGCCAGACGACTGCGCGGGTGACACCGCCCGAGCCCCTCAGTGCGCCGAGCACTCCCGTCACGCCTGCGCCGGCGGAGACGAAACCGGTGCACAGGAAAGTTGTCCGCCGGGCGCCAGCCGAGCTGAAGTATGACGATAAGACTTCCGGCATTTCCTTCCAGTATCCGCACAAGTATGTTCTCGAGACGGGCGACGCTGCCGATCAACTTGTCGCATCCGGGCTGGTGCCGATGGACTTTGCGCAACCGGGTGGAGTGGTAATGGCAACGGTGCAGATTCCCGAGGCCAGCTACGCCAAGAGTGATTTGGTTTCGGCGCTGTTTGACGTCAGCGTGAACAAGTCGCTGACCGCCGAACAGTGCGGGCAGTTTTTGACGCCGCCAGAGGAGGCGGCTACGGCCAGCCATACGGCGACGCCGAAGCTGATTCTGGGCGACATGGAGTTGCAGTGGGCGGAGACGAGCGGAAGCAGGGAAAACCGGAAGGAAGATGCGAAGTACTATCACGTGTATGAGAACGGCGCCTGCTACGAATTTGCGCTGCGAGTGGCGACTACCGGAGTCGAGCCGGATGAAGGCGGGAAACCGGTGGATCGCGCGGAAGTGTTCAAGAAACTGGAAGGAATTCTAGCGACGGTGAAAATCAATTCTGGCGAAATGCCCAAGGAAGCAGCCGGCACTTCGGCAGCAGCCTCTGCCAATCCGGCACAGTAGGTGGAGTGCACCCCGGGCCGCGCGGCAAACGCCGTGCGGCCTTTTGCTGGGCTCGGGCTTCCGCCTACGGTCGTGAGCTCTTAGCTGAATCCGCCGAACCGGCGGATGCGCAAGCGTCCTGCTGATGAACCTTCGATTAGGCATCGAAACACCACTCGGACGACATCGGAACTGGAACTGCCTGCCAGGGCCGGGAGGAACACGGAAGCAACCCATTTACTGTCGGTGCGATGTCCGCTGTACAGGGGGGAGTGACGCTGATCCGGGCTTTCGTGCGCAACTGGAGCACCTGATTGGTGAGGTTAAGGGAAAGGTACCAGTGGAAGAACCACGAGGCTGAAAGTACCGATGCACCAACACCAACCAGGGTTGAACTGCTCCATAGTAGCCGGGAAGCGGAGTAAGGTCCGCGGAGCGAAGCGGGCAGGTCACTCACGTCAGGATGGAGTCAACGGGTAACCGGAGGAACTCCTTGGTCTCGACGGAAGCCGGCCGCCTTCCTCGAGATGGAACAAGCCGGATGAATCGAGAGATTCATGTCCGGATCTGTCCAGCGGCTGGGGTGACCCGCTCCCCTGGGCCGATTGGGCAGCGGCGGGGAACAAAGTCGTCGAAGACCAGCAATACTCGACTTAGCCGCGAAGGGCGCGAACCGTGGTAGCGATATCGTTTTCCTGAAAAAGACGGATCGCGGCAACGCCGGCGGCGCCCGCCCGCAGGCAGGATTGGGCGTTCGCCAAAGTGATTCCGCCCAGAGCGAAGACAGGCAGGTTTGCACGGCGCGCCCGGCGGAGAGATTCGACACCGGCGGGGGGGGTTCCCGGCGCGTCTTTTTTTTCGAATACGGGGGCGAAGACCGCGATGGTGGCGCCCTTGGCTTGAGCTTGATTTACTTCTGCAGCCGAATGACAGGAAACGGAGATCACGGGCGGTGAGATTTCGCGGCCGGGGATGTCGGGGTCAAGGGTTTTCCCACTCCGACGCCATGCCCGCAGCACCTCTGGTGGAGAGATGTCGCCGGCAGGGAGGTGAACTCCAGCGGCATCGACTGCCAAGGCGACATCGGTGCGGGAATTGATGAGGAGAACAGTCGCCGGTTTGCCGTTGTCGGTTCTCAGTTGCCGCCCCCCCAGGATCTGCATTACTTCACCCGCCAGCGATTGCAGTTCGCGAGTGGGCAAGTCTTTTTCGCGAAGCTGGATGTAGTCGATGCGGTTGGCTGCGGCTTCGGCGATCTTATGCAGCAGATGCAAGCGGCGGGTGCGCTCGTCTGTTGCAAAAGCGGTGCGGTCGGTGATGTAGTAAAGGAGGCAGCGGTCGGGCATCAGCTTTCCGTTATTGCAGACCGTGAAATTGCTAGTTCCGCCGGCCAAAGCGCGGGACTTCGCAATGACGCCGAGGCGCTGTTCCCTTTTTATGGCCTGGTCTTCGCGATCTCGGGCAGGACTTCCTGCTCTTTTTCTTTCTTGGGAGGGCCACCGAGATGGTGTCGGGTGAGGCCGTCGCGCAAGAAAGCGAAAGCGTCTTCCGGCGTGTTGACGAACTTGACCAGATTCAAATCTTCGGCAGCGATGGTGCCGGCGTCGACGAAGGCCTGAAAATTGATGACCCGGTCCCAATACTCGCTTCCATAAATGACCACCAGAATTTTCTTGGCCAGCTTGTCGGTCTGCGCGAGCGTCAGGATCTCGAAAAGTTCGTCGAGCGTGCCGAATCCGCCGGGAAAAATCACCAAAGCTTTCGCCAAATAGGCGAACCAGAACTTGCGCATGAAGAAGTAGTGAAACTCGAAGTTGAGTGCAGGTGTGATGTAAGAATTGGGATTCTGCTCGAAAGGCAGATTGATGTTGAGGCCGATGGTTTTGCCGCCGGCCTCCTGGGCGCCAAGATTGGCGGCTTCCATGATGCCGGGACCACCGCCCGAGGTGACGACGAAGCGACGGCGACGGGCGGGAATTTGAATGGACCATTCGGTCAGCAGAAAAGCCAGGCGGCGCGCGTCCTCATAGTAACGCGCCATGTCCACGGCGGCATGGGCGATTTTGAGGTCCCTTTCCCGCTGGGCGACGGAAGACGGGGCATCGTTTTTTTCGACCGCGGTCAGGTTCTTCTCTGCAGCCGCACCCCGCTTGAAACGGGCCGAACCAAAAAATACCACCGTATCCTGGATCCGCTCGCGGCGAAAGCGGACCAGGGGTTCCTGGTACTCGGCCAAAATGCGAAGGATGCGGCCGTCGGGGCTGCTCAGAAAGGGCTCGTTCTGATAAGCCAGCGGTGCGGATTTCAGCTTATGGCTCATGCGTAACTCACAGTTTCATTTCAGCTTAAGTATTGGCAAAAAGCTTGACTCCTACTTCGCGTCGGCAGCGACATCTCCGGGCCGGCAAGCGCATGGCAACAGGTTTACTTGTGCTCGTGGTAATGCAGGGCTTCCCAGAAACCGATCCAGACGTCGACTAACCCCAATCCACTGCACAGGCCGCGAAAAAATCCGCTGGCGAAAAAAGTGCGCATCCAGGGGAACGAAATCAGGAGATAATTGTCCGTCCATTCCGGCGTCCAGGGCAGAATTACCAGCAAAACTCCGGCCACAGCGCTGAGCAGCACAAAGAGAAAGGCCGAACTGCGATGCAGCCAACGCTGAGCAAAACCGGCGGGCGGAGGATCGGAGTCGGCCGCAGGGTCGAGCAATGCCCGACCGGCTTCGACCTGCGAAGAAGGAGCTTGCGCAGGCGCAACGGCGCCGTTCCCCACCGGTAACTTGGGATGCTCCACGCTCACTCGGCTCTCCGCGCCAGCGGAAACTTAACGCAGAGGCGCAGCCACCATCCGCAGCTTGTCACGACGAAGTGCGGCAAGCAAGACCTGGGGGCCTGGCGCATCCCCCCATTTTACGACGTAAGAGGCTTAATGCGCTCGGCCACGTCGCGGTAATCGATGTTGCGGCCGTAGACTTCCATGAAGTGCTTGAGGGCGGAAGACTTGTCGCCGGCCGTTTCATAGGCGGCGGCGAGTTCGTAGTGCAGGGCGGTGCGTGTTTCCTCATCGACGCCGGGGGCGGTGAGAGCCTTGTCATACCAGCGAATGGCGGCCTGAGGCACGCCTTTATCGAGGAAGCACTGCGCCAGCCAGGTGTAGGTTTGCATGACTTGCGGAAAGGGATGCCCGCGATCGACCGCTTGGCAGGTCTTTTGCAGTTCGCCGATGGCTTCGTCGAGCAATCCCATCTCCCGGAAGGCGATGCCGAGATTGTAGTGCGTTTCCGGATCCTCTTCGGTGGTGGTTGCCCCGACTTCAAGATCGTGCTTGAGTTCGCCGAACATTTCCGCCAGGTCCACTCCCGCCTCTTCGCCGAAGGGAGAAGATTTCGCGGGCGCGGCGGGTTTGGCGGTTTGAGGCTTGGAGATGGCGGCTATCGCGGGGGCTCCGGTAGCGGCTGCGGCTGCGGCCGCGCTGGCCGGAGCGGGCGGCATTGCGGGCGCGGCGGGTTTCCTCGGCGAGGCTGGTGCCGGGGGGGGGACCCCGCGAGCCTGCATTGGCTGCTCGGGCTTGGTTTTGGGTGCCGGCGTTGATTCCACGACGGGAGCGCCTTTGAGAAAATCGTCGCCCAGAGAAGCTTCCAGATCGGCGACGAACACGCCCATATTCTCCGGTTCGGAAACTCCGAACTTGGTTGGAGCTGCGTTGCCGACGGGTTCGAGTTCAGGTTCCTGGCTCTGGGCCGACGGGGCCGCCCGGGGCCCGGCTTCGTGCACGACCGCCCCGGATAGGAAGTTATCTCCCAGGGAAGATTCTAGGTCAGAGACGAACTCCTCGAAGACCCCGGGCTGCGGCGGCTCGTTCGCAGCGGCTGCGGTGCGAGCGACTGCAACCTGCGGCTCGGGCTTCGAATGCGTTTGCGGAGCGGCGGCGGCAGGTTTGCCGGCTGGTTCGGAAGCGGCCGCAGCCTCCTCCGCCGGGGGTTCGTCGACTGTCAATTCCGCGGCAGGCTCGGAAACGGAGAACTCGGAAATCTCTTCCGGCGAAGAAACTTCCTCGCTCGCCGCAGCTTCCTGGGCGACAGCTTTGAGTTCAGCCTCAAGCGGCGAGAGAATCGCTTCGTCCCTGGTGAGAGATTGAAGCTTTTCGAACGCGCTCCGCGCCGGCTGGGGCATGCCGTGCTCGAGATAGAAGCGAATTTCTTCGACGGTTTCCTTAGTTTTTTCTTCGTCGGCTTCCGAGGCAGGCTTGTCCGGCTTGTGCACGGCTGCCGGAACTTCGTGATCGCCGACGGCGTCACTGATTTCGATTTCTGCGGGCGCGTCCGCGTCGATGGTGATGGCATCATCCCATTCGGAGGAAAGGTCGATTTCCGCGGGAGCTGCTTCGGATTCGTCGACCGTCGAGGCTTGGGCGCTGATGTTGACTTCGGCGGGGTTGGACACGACCGAGAATTCGTTCTCCTCCGACCCGGGCTCGGCAGCCGACGGCCACGGGACGGCATCTCCGGCAACGGAGATTTCTTCCACCGGAGTCCGGGCATCGGCGTCCCGCACCGGAGCGGCGGACATCGGCGGGGCAGAGGAGCGCTGTTCGTAACGATGCGCGAGATCGCCGTAGCGAGCGGCTTCATCGGGATATCCGGCCTCGGAGTAAATGCTCTGCAGAGTGCGGCAGCAAGCGCCGGCGTCGGCGAAGCGCGAGGCCCGCGTGTGCAACGCGGCGAGGCGCTGGTTGAGGCGCTGATCCAAAGGAGCCTGCGGCAATGCCGCGAGCAGCGGCCCCAGCGCCTTGGCCGGCATGTTGTAGGAAATGAAAAGCTCAGCATCGGTGAGCGCCGAGCGAACCGCGAGCGCGACGGCGTCTGAGTAATGCTGATGAATGGCCGGTGAAGTTGCTTCGAGTTCATCGACCATGACCGCCGCTTCCTCCGAGGTGATGAACTTGAGCGCGGTGCCTCCACCAATCTGGCCGACCACCTGCTGATAATTGGTCAGGTGCAGAGGATTGCCCGGCTCCATGGTGGTGAGCTTTTGGTAGAGATCGCGGGCGCGGATCAGATCACCGGATTGCACCGAAGCGTGGGCCAGCAACTCGATGACTTCGGTGATGTGGGTGTTTTCTCCCGCCTTTTGAAATAACTCGAGAAGCTTTTCGAGCGAGGCGGGATTGTCGCGCACATGACCGATGATGGTGTGCAGGTTTTTTAGGACTTTTTCCGAGTTTTCGGCCAGCAGGCGATCGGCGTGCTGATCGTAAACCTGAAGTGCATTTTCGTACTGACCGGCTTGCATCAGGGCATCGGCAAAGGTTGAGATGGCAGTGAGATCGTTATGAACGGATTGCAGCTTGGTGGCCAGGGTGCCCGCATCCGAGAGGCGGCCGGTCTTCAGATAAGCATTCAGCAGGTCGCGCAGACCGTCGGGATTGGAATCGAGATCGGGAACCTTCTGCAGAATCTCGATGGCGGTTTCGGCATCGCCGGCTTCGATCAGATTGCGGCCCTGCATCAAGAGCGCGTAGCTGTTGCCCGGGTCGAGCGTCAACATGCGCTGCAGAACTTCTTCTGCCTGGGGCAGCGAACCTTTTGAGCGCAACGCTTCGGCGGTGGCGGAGAAAATCTGCCAAGCCTCGTTTTTCTTGCCCAGCCGCACATACACTTCCGCCAGCTTGAGGCGCATGGCGGTGTTTTCCGGGTCCATTTCCAGAATCTTCTGGAAGATGCGCACCGCGTTGTCAAGCTCGCCCGACTTCATAAATTCTTCGGCCACCTGCAGATACTGGGCGCGGGCATCGTTGAATAGGCCCTGCTGCGTGTAAAGTTCGGCGAGCTTCAGCACGCTCTCGAGCGAAGGCTTGAGTTTGCTGATTTTTTTGTACATGGCGATAGCCTTGACCGTGAAACCCTGGCCGGCATAGGCATCGCCCACTGCTTTGAAACATTCGGTGGCTTTATCGGAATCGCCGAGGCGCGAGTAGAGGTCGCCAACGGTGTTGGTGACCGTGAGATCCTTGGGATCGGCTTTCAGGATCTTTTCGTACTCGGCGATGGCATTCTGCAGCTTGCCCTGCTGAATGTACTTCTCGGCAGCGCTGAGCACTTTCTGTTTGTTGAATCCAAACCCGAAAGCCATATGAGCACGAACTCCAGAACCTGGTCTTACAGAAAACGCGTCACAGAAAACGTGTTACAGCGGGTTGTGGCGAAATTATCGGCACCGCAATGTCGGCTTGAGTCAGCGGCAACGGCTTGGGGAAAGTATTCGGCCCCGAAGCGCTCAGTGGCGCAGACTCGCTTGACATGTCCAGTAGGACAAGGGCAATTGTACGGCTGGACAGGCCGAATCGCATGGTTACCAAGGGTTACCGAAAGGGAGTGTACGACCGGGTTACCAAGGGAATCAGCGGAACCTGCCCATGGCCGCGCATTCGACCCATCTAATCCAAACAGATTATTCGGCGTTGCCATAGGGAGATGTATTTTCTAAAGGCTCTTAGCAAAACGGAAACGGAGGAAGGCTGCCGATGACCTGGATTCGAACCATACCGCTGGCCCAGGCGGAGGAGAAGCTGCTGAAGGCGATTGAGGGTGAGAAATCGCTTTATCCGAAAGAGTACGCCCTGCCGGTACATCCCGACCCTTCCGGCGGGTCATCGATTGTGGGGTCGCACACGCTGATTCCCGAGGCGCTCTATCACGCTTTTTCCACGTTTGGCGTGCTCATGTCGCCGGAGTTGCCGCTGCGCCGGCGGCAGCATGAAATGATCGCGACCATGGTCTCGGTGACCAACCGGTGCGTTTATTGAATCGAGTCGCACGCAGAGTTTCTGCGTAGGGTCACGCTGGACAAGGAACTGGTGGAGGCGCTGGAAAAAGATTACACCACCGCGCCCATCACCCAGCAGGAGCGGGTGATGGTGGATTATGTGGTCAAACTGACCAAGGACGCCACCCAGGTTTGGAAGGATGATATCGAAAAATTACGGGCAGCGGGATTTGACGATCGCGGCATTTTGCAGATCACGCTGATCGCCTCGTGGTTCAACTACATCAATCGCGTGGCCGATGCGCTGGGAGTGGGGCGGGAGTGAAAGCCGTCGGGGCCCGCTGTGCGCCAGATCAATATTCTCATTGCCGCCATGGGCAAGAACGATCAAGCTGCTGCCGCCACGGGAACATCGAATGAGACTGCCCGCATCGCTGGGATGGGCCTTGCTGACCGCGAGCGCGTTTGCCCAGACGAAGGTCGCGACGCCTCCGCCGCCGATCACCCACGAGCAGGCGGTCGCCAATGAAAAAAACCTGTTTGCCGCCGACCAGAAGCACGACCTGGAAACCCTCAAGTCGATGGTGGCCGACGATTTTGTCGACGTAAACCAGGACGGCATCTGGGAAGACAAACCTGCGCTTCTCAAAGAAATCCCCACCTTTAGGTTGCTGAGCTACCCGCAGAAGAATTTTCTCGTGGTCGTGATGGGGCCTTATGCCTATGCGATCAGCTACGATTCGGAGGCAACCGTGGTGGGGGCAGACGGCAAGCAGATGCAGGCGCAGAATGCACTGAACACGGTGTGGCTCTGGGGTGACGGCCGCTGGCAGATCCTGCTGCACTGCCGGGGAGAACCGAAAAGTTTGAGCGCGAAATAGAAAGTCCCGAATTGCCTCCTCCACCCACTAAACTTGCCTGGGAGGCCAGGGCGGTTTTTGTTTGTGCCGCGCGGGCTTTTCCGCTTTCACCTCATGGCTGAATCCTTGGCGCAGTTTTTCCTGACGAACTTTCAGGCGCACCACGATGAGCGCGCCTATGGCCAGAGGTGCGGGTATCGCATGGAGTGGTTCACCTATGGGCAAGTGCTGGAGATGGCTTTTGGTTTCGCCGACGAGTTGGCGCGCGGCCAAATTGAGAAAGGCGAGCGGATGATGCTGTGGGGCAAAAACTGCGCGCAGTGGGTTGCGGCGTTTTTCGGTTGTGTGCTGCGAGGCGTGATTGTGGTGCCCATGGACGATGGCGCCTCTGGAGATTTTGCATTGCGCGTGGCCCGGCAGGTGGAGGCCAGGTTGTGGGTCGGTTCGCGGGAACACGCCGCCGAGGGGGTCGCGGCGGTGGCTCCGCTAATCGCTTTTGACGAGATCAAAATTCCCCCTGCTCGCAAAAGGAGCGGGAAGCGGCGCCCTCCGGGCCAAGCGGAGGTGGCCATCGGGCGCGCCGATGTGCTGCAGATTGTCTTCACTTCTGGAACCACGGCAGAGCCCAAGGGGGTGGTGATCACCCATGGCAACGTGCTGGCCAACATTGCGCCGTTAGAAAAAGAGATGCGGCGGTATTTGCCCTATGAGCGGTGGGTGCATCCGCTGCGGTTTTTAAATTTGCTGCCGCTGAGCCATGTATTCGGGCAATTTCTGGGCATGTTGTTGCCTCCCTTGCTGGGCGGGACGGTGATTTTTCAGGAGGAGATGAAGCCCTCGGAGATTGTGAATACCATCCGGGGGGAACGGGTTTCCGTACTGGTGAGCGTGCCCAGAGTTTTGCAGTCGCTGCGGCGCTGCCTCGAGCAGAACTTAAAAGACGGCGGTCAGCTCGAGAAATTTCATCGGCGATTCCGGGCGGCGGAAGCGAAACACTTTCTGCATCGCTGGTGGATTTTTCGCCGCATTCGCCGGAAGTTTGGCGGGAAGTTTTGGGCGTTCATCTGTGGTGGCGCGGCGCTCGATGCGGAGACGGAAGAATTCTGGCAACGGCTGGGCTATGCGGCGATTCAAGGCTACGGGCTGACGGAGACGACCTCGCTGATCAGCGTGAATCATCCCTTCCGGTTGGGGAAGAGATCGATTGGCAAAGTGCTGCCCGGACGAGAACTGAAGCTGGCGGAAGATGGCGAGATTTTGATTCGCGGGGACGGGGTGGCGGCCGGGTATTGGAGCGGATCGCGCCAGGTGGCTCGGCAGGTCGCGGATGAGCAGGGGTGGTATCGCACGGGAGATGTGGGCGCGCTCGATGAAGCGGGAAATCTTTACTTCAAGGGGCGCAAAAAGGAGGTGATTGTCACTCCCGCGGGTTTGAACATTTATCCGGAGGATTTGGAAGCGGCGCTGCGTGCGCAGCCGGAAATGAAAGACTGTGTGGTTGTGGGAATCGAGCGCCAGGGTAACGCCGAAGCTTGCGCGGTGGTGATTTTGCGGAGCCATGCCAACGTAGGGGAGGTGGTGGAGCGCGCGAACAATTCGCTGGCGGAATTTCAAAAGATGCGAACCTGGCTGAAGTGGCCGGCTGAAGATTTTCCCCGCACCAGCACGCAGAAGCCGAAGCGCAATGTAATTGCAGAATTTGCCGCCACCGAGATTGCGGGGCAGGAAGCCATCGCGAATGAAAATCCGGTGATGGAACTGGTGGCCCGCATGGCCGGGAAGAGAATCAGAAATGCCCAGGCGGACGCGCGGCTTGATTCTGATCTGGGCTTGAGTTCGCTCGATCGAGTGGAACTGATGGGCGCGCTCGAAGATCGATATCAGGTGGACCTCAGCGAGACCCGCTTCAGCGCGGTGCGCACGGTTGGCGACATCGAAAAGATGTTGCGCGGCGACGGGGTGCAGCGCGTGGAATATCACTATCCCGCCTGGGTGCTGCGCTGGCCGATCACCTGGATTCGCTGGCTGGCGCATTATTTGCTGGTGAGGCCGGCAATGTTGCTGCGGGGCTGGCCGGAAATCGTAGGCCGGGAGAATTTGCGCGGCTGGAACGGACCGATGCTGGTGGTGTGCAATCACATCGGTGATGTCGACGTGGGTTTTGTGCAGACCGCTCTGCCCGTGCGGCTGCGATTTCGGCTGGCAACGGCGACGGGCGGTGAGGCGCTGGAGATTTTGCGCACTCCCCCAGCCGGCAGAAATTTCTTGGCCAAAATCTATGACCGGGTGCGGTGGATGCTGGGAGTTTCGCTGCTAAATTTATTTCCCCTGCCGCGGGAAGCCGGCTTCCGGCAAAGCTTTCGCTACGCCGGCCGCGCCGTAGATCGTGGGTATAGCGTTCTGGTTTTTCCCGAAGGGCGGCACACCACGACCGGCAAAATGAATCCGTTTCGCGCGGGAATCGGATTGCTGGCCAATAATCTCCGGGTTCCGCTGTTGCCCATGCGCATTGACGGATTGTTCGAAGTGAAGCAGGCGGGGAGAAGATTTGCGCCGCCCGGCAAGATTCGCGTACTCATTGGCAAGCCGATCGGTTTCACTGCGGGAATCGATCCCGGGCAAAGGGCGAGGGATTTGCAAAAAGCGGTCGAAGCTTTGTAGCCCCACAGTCACGCCGGGATTCGATCAGCAATCCCGGCATTTTTTCGCGGGACCGGTGGACACCTTCATCGCGCCGGCGTGGCCCTCAAAGCGTTGGCTGCCAGTCTCGAGGATCAGCGGACTGGTAGCGAGTCGGACCTTGCCTCGGGCAGAACAACGCTGGGGCATCTCCGATTGAGGTCCATCCCTCTGGGAGGCGGGCAGCAAATCCATTTGTGGGGCAGGGGCAAACTCGCAACCGCGTTTACTCTTCGTCCACGCCAGATTCTTCCGCAGGAAGATTCCATCCGATCTGCAGCAGCGGCAGGTTGGCCTGCTGCAGCCCGCGATTGAGCGCGGGCAGGTCCGAATTTTTCATGGATTCCCAGCGCTGGGTCAGCTGCGCGGCGTCCTGCTCG
>JASHRB010000543.1 GCA_030037575.1 Candidatus Sulfotelmatobacter sp.
CGGCGAGACGTAAATGTCATCGGGGCCGGGGAGATAGTTGTAATCGGGCGAGCGCAGAAAGCCGTAGCCGTCGGGCAGGATTTCGAGCACGCCCTCGGCAAAAATGTGGCCTTCTTTTTCGCTCTGCGCCTGCAGGATTTTGAAGATGAGATCCTGTTTGCGCAGTCCGCTTGCGCCGGGCAGCTCCAAGGTCCTTGCGATCTTGGTCAGCTCGGTAATGTTTTTTTCCTTGAGTTCAGCAATGGTCATGATTCACCTAAAGCCCGACCACTTAGACGTATCCGCTTCAGCGTTGTCGGGAATTTTCAAAGGAGGGTATTCGGGGAAGACAAAATCTACAAAATCCAAGGCAGGCGTACCGGGCTGCTCAGGCAGCCCGTCGTTGTGCCTCGGCAAAATTTTCCGGTTCCGACAAAACTTCCTGCCGCTCCGCGCCTGCAATGCGATCCAAAACCCCGTTCATGGTTTCCTGAATTCTCGTGCTGGGCCGATGGAACTTGCGCGTGGCCTTGGAGGCAAGCTGGCAAAGCATATAGCGGTTCCTTAATGTTTGTAAAGCATCAAACACACGATCAGAGCGCATGTCGTCCTGCTCCTTCCTTATAATGTGGGTAATTTCGCTTCGCCTTCTTTTAGACGGCCAAGAACCCCAAAGGTAGTTCTAAACCGCTGATTTCACTGAGTTTTTAAGGAGTTAAGCGCAATTCCTACCAGAATAGATGCGTAACCGGACTCCTAAGATGCTCACTTTTCCTGATTTGGGCTTGGAGGCCGAGGTATCTCAGAGCAGATAGACGTTCCGGAGATCCTTGAAAGACCGTACCATACTCTGAATTGCTCGATTCGTCAACTTATTTTTGCCTGCCCCACGGGAGGCTGTTTACTTTGGGGTATCAGCCTCCCCCCCAAGGAGCTAACTCCTAGGAGTCTGTCCGAGAAATCATTTGTCGGCTGACATGTTGTGGCCAGCTTCGCGCAGAACCACAACAAGTAGTGGTCGAAACAAGTCAATTCCGAATACTCGGACACACTCCTAGCTCCCAACATTTGCTGGCTCCCAAGGAAACATAGCTACGGCGCACGCCTCTGGTGGTTCGCCGAAGCGCCGCGGCGGCAAGTTTTGCAGATCCCAGCGCACAAGGATGGTGGGCGCTATCGGATTCGAACTTATGACTTCCATTGCGTTAAGACGCAAGTGCTTTAGTTTACAACAATTTAGGAGCATGTTTGTCAAAAACTTACGAACACCGGCCAGAAAGCTGGAGCCGTAAATGAACCCACGTCAAACCAGGTTGGCACCTGGTTTCCCTCGCTTCGCATTTTGGCGGTGGCAGTCGTGCCAACTATTGCGGACGGTCTCTGCTGCGCGTTTGGCCACTGGACCCACTTAACTGCCCCGAGTCAGTACAATGCAACGAGTGAGGTGCTTCTGCGGATTCTTACTCGAAGAACTGGAAGCCGAAGCCGCGCGCGTGCGCGGCGCGAACCCTGGAAAATTTCGAATCGTGATCACCCAAGAAGGTCTTCGAGGCGCATGGTGAAATGCCGCCAGCCACGCCACGTGAGGCCGTCGGGCGGTTGCAAAAACGCACTTGTATCGCAGCTAGTTCTGCCTCGGGGCCTGCACTCATTGTTCGTTGGACAAAACGAACAAAGTGAAAATTGATCCTGCCGGAAAACAGTATATTGTCAGGCAGATTTATGAATCGACGGCGTTTCCTCTGCAGCTCGCTCAGTGCTGCGGTGGTGGGATCGGTGGCTGGCAGAGCATCCGGTCTGGCGGGGCGACCGATTGACCTCGCTGCATCGGGATTCCGGGTTGCGAACGGAGTTTCTGGCTGGCCACGTGATTTGCATCACCATCGCTTTGGCGTGAACTATACGCCTTCGAAGAATTGGTGGTTTTGCTGGAATGAATGGGATGCCGATTCCATCAAGAGTGACCTTGACGGGATCGCAGCGCTGGGCGCGGACCATCTTCGCATCCTGCTGATTTGGCCTTATTTTCAACCCAGTCCAACGTGGGTAAGCCCACTTCACCTGGAACGTCTCGACCAACTCCTCACGCTGATGGGAGAGCGGCGTCTGGATGCGGTGGTCACCGTGTTCACCGGCCAGCTGAGCGGCTGGTATTTTTTGCCGCCGTTCAACAAGGCTGGGTCAGCGTTCTATACCGATGACGGCCTGTGGAAGGCGCAGGAGATTTTCGTCAGATCATTGGCGGGGGTGATGGCTGCAAAAGAAAACATCATCGGCTTCGACGTGGGAAATGAGATCAATACCTGTTGGAGCACGAAGCCACTGATTGGCGACGCGTGGATGAAAAAGATGTTTTCGCTGATGGCGGAGGCACATCCGCAAGGCCTTCACGTCAACGGAGTGGATGAGTTGCCGTGGTTCGAGTCGAACACGTTTTCGCCGCAGGCTTTGGCAGTCAGGCCAATGCCGGTGATGCACTGCTATCCCTACTGGTCGGGAGCGCTGAAGTATGGCGGCGCGATGGATCCTCCGAGCACAAAGTTGTTGGCGGCGATGGCAACGCTGATCCGCGCATATGCCGGCGACGCGCGAAAGCCGGTGTGGGCGGAGGAGTTCAATACCTGCATCGAAGCGCTGAATGAAAAGCAACAGGCAGATTGGTTGGAGAAGTCGGTCAACGCAGCGATTGATGCAGGCGTGAGTTGGTTCAGCTACTGGGACAGCCACGACGTGGACCGGAAGTTCGAGTTCAACTCGCTCGAATACAGGCTTGGCCTGCTCACGAATGATGGCAGAGTCAAGCAACAGGGCAGAGTCCTCAAACAGCTCGCTGAGGCATATCGGGGCAAGGCCGTGGCGTTCCCCAAGCCACCTATCCCGGCACCACCGGTTCATCGGAGCCAGGATGTCTCCTGGCAATGGATGCTCGACTGGATGGGCTGGAAGCCGAAGAAGATATGAAAGAGCTAGCTCCACGGAGGTTTCGTAAAGATCGTGACCCTGCTCCCGAAAGTACTGGTGAGTGTAAACCTGGTTTATCTCGGTCAATGGCATTCTTTCCCAATGCTGGCTAAAATGCTCTCGGATCGAAGCTGGGACTCCGGCCTAAAGATAAAGCGGCGCTCGCCTCGGTGGGCCGACATCCTGCCTTATCATTCGTTCAAAACCAGAGCTGGACAATCGGAGGATTCGGAGCGTAGGGACCGGTTTTCGAGCTGCCGAACCTCCCATCCGCGATGCAAAAGCGCGAACGATTCAAATCGGTGGCTCATTCATCCGAGACTGTTATCGAAGCGGGTGGCATCGGTCTTGGTGATCGGCAAGCGGTGCTTGCGGGCGGCGGCAGTCGAGCGGCGGATGACGAACTCGGTCCCCAGATAATATTCCTCCCCGCGTTTCCGCTTGAGCCGGAGAATCTTATCGAGCGCCTCAAACGCCACTGTCCCTAACCTTTCTCGCGGAACGCTGATGGTGGTCAGCGGAGGACGGGCGAGAAAGGCAAAAGAAATATCGTCGATGCCAATCACGGAGACGTCTTCGGGAACGCGGACTCCGGTTTCCTCGAGCGCGTTCATGGCTCCCATGGCAATCAGGTCGTTCCCGCAAAAGATGACCGTCGGTGTCTCGGGCTGGGAAAGTACGACGCGCACGGCCGAGGCGCCAGCGTCCACTCGATAGTTGCTCTCGAGAACCGGGT
>JASHRB010000544.1 GCA_030037575.1 Candidatus Sulfotelmatobacter sp.
AAAACTTCAAACCGCCGGTAAAATCTCAGGGCTTTGTCAGAAATTGTAATTCGAGAACTCTCAAAAGAGGTTGATTGCAAAGGGTCGGCCTCATTCGCGCGGATTTGCCATGACCAATCGCGTGCTCCTTTTGTAACTTGGCGGCCCGCTGCTCACCCCTCTAAAGTCAAGCCAAGACAGAGGTTTTTACGCGCGCAATTCGGCTATCGGCGTGCATCTAACGGGTGGGGAAGTGGCGTTTTAGGCTGGCCGGAATGAAAATTTTGGATTATTTGGGAATGAAGTACACGCAGCCAGTTTTGTCGATTTTTGCCCTCATGGCCGTCTTGGCCGGGTGGAACGCTCCGGCCCAGACTTCGGCGTACGCCAGCAGCACGCCGGCACACAATGGATACTCGCTGACTTCTCCGGCGGACGATCCTCAATCCGGCTCTCTGCTCACGATCCACAAACGCGTCGATGAAGTAAACGTGCTTTTCATCGCGACGGATAAACACGGCAAGTTTGTGCGCGACCTCAACCAAAGTGATTTCTCCATTCTCGACGATCACAAGCCGCCACAATTGATTTTGAATTTTCGCCGCGAGACCGATTTGCCTCTACATCTCGGTTTGCTGATCGACGTGAGCGGATCGGTGCAGAGCCGATTCAGTTTCGAGCAGGATGCAGCAGTCACTTTTCTGCAAAAAACAATTCGCGCCGGTTTCGATAAAGCATTTGTTGTGGGATTCAACAAGCAGATGCAGATGGCACAGGATTCAACGGATAACGTGCAACTGCTTTCGGCCGGGGTTCACCGTTTGCGCGACGGCGGCGGAACGGCGCTGTACGACGCCGTTTACCGGGCGTGCAAAGAGAAGTTTTTGAAAGACCGTCCTGAACATCCGCTGCGCAAGGCCATTGTCATCGTGAGCGACGGTGAAGACAATCAGAGCGAGGTTTCGCGCGCTCAGGCAATTGAGATGGCGCAACGTGCGGAGGTCATCATCTACGCCATTTCGACCGACGACAGCGGCCTGATCCTACGCGGCGACCGAGTTCTGCAACAACTGGCCACCGCGACCGGCGGCCGCGCGTTTTTCCCTTTCAAGATGAAGGATGTTACGCGCTCCTTCGCCTCGATTGAAGACGAACTGCGCAGCCAGTATGCTGTTTCTTATAAGCCGGCTGACTTCGACGCCGACGGCCGTTTCCGCTCCATTGAAATTTCCGCCCTCAAGAAGGACTTGCAGGTTCGCGCCCGCCAGGGCTACTTCGCCCCACAACAGTAGTCAACTCTCGACTCGCCGCATCCTGCCAGTCGAACCCCTCACCACACATGGCACGCATTCTCTGAAACCATCGGCTGGCCAGCTTTGCAGCCCCAGGCTTTTTCAAACTCGGGCATGTTCTCGACGACGCCGTCGATGCGGTACTTGCCCGGCGAATGGGGATCGGTAAACACCCGGGTGCGTGCCGTCTCAGGACGCCGCTTCTCGCACCACACCCGCGCGAATCCTAAGAAGAAGCGTTGCTCGGGAGTGTAGCCGTCGATCTTCTCGCCCTCTTTTCCGGTTTGGTCACCGGCGATCATGTGTTCGAGCGCCATCAGCGCAACCCGCGCGCCGCCGTTATCGGCCGTATTTTCACCCAGCGTTAGCCGGCCATTGAGATGAAGGTCATCGACCGCAACGAAGCTTGAATATTCATCGGCCACGCAACGGGCGCGCCTTTCGAATTCTTTGCCATCTTCGGCAGTCCACCAATCGCGCAGGTTGCCCTGCGGATCGTACTTGCGCCCCTGGTCGTCGAAGCCGTGGGTGAGCTCGTGCCCGATGACCACGCCGATTCCGCCGAAATTCACAGCGTCATCCATCGCCTTATCGAAAAACGGCGGCTGCAAGATTCCCGCGGGAAAAACAATCTCGTTGTTCGAGCCGCTGTAATAGGCATTCACCGTCGGCGGAGTCATGCCCCATTCTTTGCGGTCGAGCGGCTTGTCGATTTTCGCGATCTCGCGCTTCGACTCGAACAGGTTGGCGCGGTCGATATTGCCCATCAAATCGTCCGACTTGATCACCACCGAACTGTAGTCGCGGTACTCATCGGGGTAGCCGATCTTATTGCGAATCGCCTCCAGTTTGATCTGCGCCTGCTTCTTGGTTTGATCGCTCATCCACGAGAGATCGTGAATATCTTCGCCGAGCGACCGCTCCAGCGCATCGACCATCTTCAGCATGCGCTGCTTGCCTTCGGGGCCGAAGGTGAGGTCAACATATCTCTCGCCCAGCGCTTCACCCAGTTCGTGATCCACCAGATTTGTGCAGCGCTTCCAGCGCGCCTGAATTTCTTTCTGCCCGGTGAGCGCCCGTTGAAATTTGAAATGCTCGTCGACGAATGGTTGCGACAACCACGGCGCCGTGGCATTCAGCACGTGCCAGCTCGCATAGGTTTTCAACGAATCGAGCGATTCCGATTCGATCACGCCGTTCACCTGCCTGAAAAAATCGGGGTTGACAACGTTGAGCTGCGAAAAGTCAGGGGCGCCGACCTCGGCAAAATATTGGTTCAGATAAAAATCGGGGCCGAGCGCGACGGCTTCGTCGCGCGTCATCTTGTGATCTCGATTCTTGGGGTCGCGACGTGCGGTGCGGTCCATCGACGCCTTGGCCAAAGCGGTTTCAATGCGCAGCACGTTCTGCGCCGAGTCGCCGGCCTGCTGCGCCGATTGCCCGGCAAGAACAAATAGCTGGGTTGCGTACGCGAGCAGATGCTGCCGCATCTCCTGCGTCTTCTGATCGTCTTTGAGGTAGTAGTCGCGGTCGGGCAGAGTAAGTCCGCCTTGATCGATGTACGCAATCACCTGATCGGCATTATGCAAATCAGGAGAGGAATAGAAACTGAACAGCGAACCGTCGCCGATAAGGTCCAGTTGGGCCAGTTCGACTATCAACTCCCGCTTGTTGTCTGCCGCGGCGACCCGCTCCAACTCCGGCTTGATCGGGGTGATACCTTTGACATCGGCGGCTTTCTCATCCATGCACGAGCCGTAAAGATCGCCGATTTTCTGGTCAATCGGATTCCGGTCCGCTCCACCCGCCGCGGCCTTCTCGAGAATGCCGTGCTCGATGTAGAGATTGCGCTCGTGAAGTTCCGAGAAGCTTCCCCACGTCGACTGGTCGGCGGGAATCTCGGAGTTCTTGATCCAATTGCCACAGGCATACTGGTAGAAGTCCACGCAAGGATCAATCGTTCGATCGATGGTTTCCATGCTGAACCCAGGCGCAGG
>JASHRB010000545.1 GCA_030037575.1 Candidatus Sulfotelmatobacter sp.
CCGCCCACAACCCGCAAGCCGCCCGCATTTGCCGCAAAAGCCGCGCGCAGGGTTCGGCTTCTAAAGCTCCCCTCCTGGGGTCGCCTGCAGACGGCACCGTAACAAAGTCTCCGGTCAGCGCGATCAGATCCGGGCGGAGGTCGTTCACCCTAGGAATTGCCGCGCGCAGCGGATGCACCGAGAAATACGCGTCGTAATGAAAATCGCTGAGCAGTGCAATGGTGAATCCGTCCAATCGTTCCGGCCAACGGATCAGGGGGAAATCTCGCCGCACAACCCGTGGAAAATTCGGTTCGAGCAGAACGCCATCACCCGCCAGGGCAACGGCACCCGCGGCCGCAGCGGAAACGAGAAACTGGCGTCTTGTGATCGGGAAAAGAGACAAACGAATTCCGCAACCCTCAGGCCAATGACGCAGACCTAGGGATTCTTCTTCAAGAATAACCTGAAGTCGCCTCACAGCTCTCGCCGCGCGCGGCGACAAGAGCGATCGAGGCAAAACCCACCAGCACAGCTCTAATTGCGCCGCGGCCTCAACATCGGCCGTTGCTTTCATGGCCATGATCAGCGCATTCCCACGGACGATGCGGAAGACGATTCGCTCTTCGGTCCAGGCCGACCTCGGCCATCTGGTCGGCGGCAGCGTCAGCTTTTGTAAGTGCCGCTCGAGCGGCTTTGTGAAAGCGTTGATACCCTGTCTTGCGCTTGGAGAAATTCCGTCAAGGCGGCGAACTTCGTTTTCCTCTCCGCCACTCCCGCGGTTCGAGTTTGCATTTGTTGTCGACGCCAACCTCTGCGGGCGTGAGGCGGCCATCTGGGATGCTCTATGTAGGCGGTCAACTTATGCTTCCATTCTGAGCGCGCTTTAATGGCCTGGTCGAAGTTCATGGAAGGGTCCTCGATTTCAGCGCCGGGGACTGCCGTACAACGGCGATATCCAGATCCTCTCTCCCGGCAGGGATCATGTAAGCCTTTATTACGGTTGCCCCGGGGAAGCAATCGCCGAACGCGAAGTGACAATTAGGAACGAGTGAAGATGAGAACGTCAGAACGTAAACAGCGCCTGCAAGTCGATGCGGCGGGTGGCGTTTCCAGAGAAGCTGAAAGGCCCGCCCGCCAACGAGTTGTACTTGCCGACAAGAGTGGAATCGACGTCGGCGACCGGCGTTGCCAGGTTTACCCGATTGACCGCATTCCGCGCGGAAATACTGAAGGTGAGATTGTAGCGACGGCTGGTCGTGACCGCGCTGAACGGCCCACCCCCGCCGCCTCCGCCGCCGGTGAGTCCTCGGCCGCCCAAGCCGCCGCCGTGTGGCCCTCCGCCGTGCGGCCCGTTGGTCATGCCGGCGGCACCGGCCTCCGGGCCCAAGCCAAACGTCTTGCTCAAACGCAGGCTGAGGGAAAACTGTACCGGGCCCGTGCCGGAGTTGATCGGCAGAACTGGTTGGCCAAGCAGGGGCGCGTCGTTGAATGTGCCGAGGGGTGTGCAGACAGTATTCGTCGCCGACACGCTCCGGCTGGAACAAGTAGCCGAAGAAAGCAATGCCGGCCGCTCGTTAAACGTATCGAACCCGTAGATATCCTGGCCAACCGTAAGGTTGTAGGGGCTTCCTGAATCCACCAGAAGGAAAGGACTGAGGCGGAAGTAGTAAGGAAACAAAAAAGAACCGCCGATCAACCCGCGATCGTGAGTATCGAACGCCGCTCTGCCGTAGTCGGCCATGGGATCATAAGGATTAGAAAGAAACTCAGGTGTGCTGAGCGCTCCTCCGGAAGTAAAGCCTCCGGTAACGCTGGTGTTGCTGTTGATCGGGCTGCCGGCTCCGAGATTGCTGTTGGCGTAATTCAGCATGTAAAAGCCGAAAAGGGAGAGCTTAGGACCCGCGCTTACACGAAAATTCGCGATCCATTCGTTTTGCCGGTAAACCCCCTCCGAGTCGTACTGAAAGAGATTGTCGTTGCCATACACGCTGCTCAACGGTCGCACCGCAGAAGTGGGCGAGGCGGGATTATATGTGCCCGGCAAAGGCGCATTCACATTGCGAATGAAAAACATATGATCACCGATGGAGTTCAGATAGGTGATAGCCATTGTGGCATTCTTGGTCAGCTGCCGTTCCACGCTGGCTGCGGACTGAATGGTGTAGGGCGAGCGTAGACTCGGGGACGATTGATAATATGTGGGCGAAATCTCGGGCAGCACGGCAAGCTGGCTGGGCGTCGGAATATTTGGATAAAAATCGGGGTTGTTCACGACGTACTGCGTCTGCCCGGTGTCGTTTGGGTTCAGGCGTTCGGTTTGCAGCAAAAGATCATAAGTGAACCGTGTATAGAACATTCCAAAACCCGCGCGCAGCACGGTTTTTGGCTGCGTCTTTTTGGTTCCACCCAATCCCCAGGAGACCGTCATGCGCGGGGCGAAATCGGCGTGATCGCTGAGATGGTTTTGCGTCTCAAACCGCAAACCATAGCTCAGCGTCAGATTGGGGCGAATGCGCCAATCGTCTTCGGCATAAAGCCCGGCGTCGATCAGGTTTACATTGAACTCCGCCGGCCCACTCGCGATCGAAAACTGGGAGGGACCGCACTCGAGCGACCCTGGTGCACACGAGGTTTTGGTCACTGAGCTGCGATACGCGGCCAGCGAGGCGAAGGTATACATGCCGTTGAAATCGGTTTGCGAATGGTTCGAGTCGGTCGTGGCGCGCAGTCTTCCGCCAAACTTTATGAAGTGCTTGCCATGAACGACGGAGGTGTAATTCTGCAGCTCGTAATGATTCTCGTAATCGAGAACCTGTCCCACGTTGTTTCCTCCGTTGGTGAACGCGCCCAGCACGGCCGTGGTCAGCGTGGGAGGGACAAGCGGCGACTGATTGTTGTTATCGCGAATGAATTGAAATCTGCTTTCGTTAATAACGTTCGAACTGATCACCTGAGTGTCGCTGAGCTGCAAAGTCTGCTCGGTGTCGTCCAGATTGTAGGCTTGATCGGGATAGACGGCGAACTCGGTCACTCCCTGGTTGGTTTGAGTGTTGCGTGTGAACTGATAGCGCGCCATCAGCGTGTTATTTTTGGAAAGCTGCAGGTCGAGGCGCGGGCTGATGTTGGTGCGTGTCTCCGGGCTCGAGATGGCCTGGTTGAGGGGAACTTCGTCAAAGGCCGAATCGAGCACGGTGGCGTCGACGATGCTGACGTCGGCAATATCGCGCTGTTGGCCGTCCAAAAAAAACGAGGCGTTTTTGGAGATCGGGCCGCTCAAGCTTCCGTTGAATAACTCAGAGTGATAGGGAGGCTGCGCCACCTCCACCGGACTCCAGATTGAGTTGAACGCTGAATCGTTTCCGTCGACCAGAAATTGGCCGTGAAATTGATTCGTACCCGGCTTGGTGAAAATTTCGATGCGCCCGTAGCCCAGCGTGTCGTACTCCGCGGAAAATGGATTCTGGTTAATGCGGATTTCGCGGATCGAAGCCTTGGGCGGAATCTGACCACCGGTGAAGCCGTCGATGTAAATTTGTCCGCCGTTGGGCCCGGCCGAAGGCCCGGCCAGAGCCTCGAGCTCGGATTGCAATTCGTCCGGATCATCGGACAAAGCTTCAAGGTCCTGACCCTTGATGATGATCGCACTTGCGTTCTCGGCAGGATTCACGCCTACGGTCGCGCCTTCCGCCTCGACCTGAACTTTTTCTTCCTGCGCCGCCACGGTGAGTGCAAAGTCGAATTGCTGTGTCTGGCCGGCCACGACAGGAACATTTTGCTCGGTGTCCGTCGTAAAACCGTCGGCGCTCGCGGCAACCGTGTAATTGCCCGGCGCCAGGCCCTTGATCTCATACTGTCCCTGATCGCTGGTTTGCACCGCGGATTTTTTCCCGCTCGCCGAAGTGGCCGTGATGGTTGCGTGAGGAATCATCGCTCCCGAAGGATCGGCGACTTTTCCCTTCAACGAACCGGATCCCGGCAAAGTGGAGCTCGCCTGCGCAGCACACAGCCTCGCGCATAATGGCAAAGCGCAAATAAAAACCGCGAGATACAAACACTTCCAGAGCTTCATTCGATCTTCCATTCTGTAGATGTACTCTTTGGTGCGCACGCAGAATCATGCTGCTCGGCGCAAATCCTATGGACCTCCAGCATCGCCGGAGGGTGCACCCAAACTCCAGGGCGTAAGGATTGAGGCGCTGCTCGCGTTGGGTGCGGCCTGCAGGATCGGATCCACTCCGGTGAGCAAAGTGATTGCGGTTCCCACTCCCGCGGTACCTTCGGTTGCAAGAATAATCACGGCGTCGCCTTTGTGCAGGTCGGTTAACGAGACAGTCGGGGCGCGGCTCAGAATCTGCTGCAGGTCTGGCGCACGCCTCGCCATCCCACCTTCGCCGCCGTTTGCTCCGGCGTCGGCTTGCGCGTGAGCGGGTTGACCCGATCCCGACGAATCGGAAGGCGCTGCACCTCCCCCTCCGGCAGCACCAAGTCGTTTGAACCGCGCGGCGATGCGCTGCGCCATCTCCGGCGGCAATTGATGAAGCTGCGAATCCGGGCTCACTTTCACCGTCACGTTCTTGTTCGACAACAAATCATGAACGTTCACTGACGACGAACTTGCCTCCGCTGAATTCACCGTCCCCGCGATATTGCGGAATGTTCCCGACACGATTTCATCTGCCGTAAGCTGCCTGCCATCAGCGCTGTGGTCGCCGCGGGCCCGCACTTGATCGCCGGGATGAATCTCCGCCAGCGTGCTTGGTTTCGCGTCATCGAATTTGACAGAATCTGGCGCGTAGCGGCGAATCACGGTGGTTTTCGACGTTTGTATGAGGATGCTCTTACCTCGGGACGAGATCGTCATCGTTCCTCCGGCCGCATCCACGGCCGTCACCGGGCCGTCGACCCCGCGTGTCTGCCAATCCTCAAGTTCCTGCTGTT
>JASHRB010000546.1 GCA_030037575.1 Candidatus Sulfotelmatobacter sp.
GCCAAATGCCGTGGGTGCGGCCCGCGTGGTTCGGCGTTCCACACAAACCAATAGGGGAATCGGCGCGGCAAGCCTTACACTGAAACGTCATGACCAACACCCTTCCTCATCAAGAACTGCTCCGCGAATTTGAGGACTATGCCAAAACGGCGGCCAGCCCCCGGTCTGTGATGGAGCACATGACCAAGCGTCTGCACGAAAAAATGGCGCGCTACAACTGGGTGGGCTTTTACCTGGTCGATCCCGCGAATTCGGAGGTCCTGCTGGTCGGGCCGTTCGCGGGAAGTTTTACGCCCAACGCGCGCATTCCGCTGAACCAGGGACTTTGCGGCGCAGCCGCGCGAAGCGGACAGACCGTGGTGGTCGATGACGTTTCGAAAGATCCGCGCTATCTGGCAGGCTCGCCATTGGTGAAGTGCGAAATCGTGGTGCCCATTTCGGTGAAGGGCAGACTTGCGGCAGAACTTGATATCGAGAGCTATTTCAGCGCGACCTTCGCAAGCGCGGAACAGGAATTCGTGGAAGCGTGCGCCCGGATCGTGAGAAGTTATCTGCAGAGGTTGTAGAATTTGCTTGGCGCATCTTGCGCTCTGCGAGTCTCGTGATCGGCCTGCCTCTTGCTTGCCGGTAACTGCCGTATCGAGGGCCGGGTTCGGAAGCCGTCATAAGCGAATAAAGCCAGTGAAGAAATCCCCATCTGTCGGCGACGCCGCACTGGGCATGGAAGCCCGGATCACCCGGCGCGATTTTCTCGGTTCGGCTTTGCTGGCCTCGGGCGCGGCCTTGCTGGACGGAATGACTCCGGCCGAGCTGATCGCTCAAGCGGATGATTTCACCGGCTACGGAGGCGTAGGAGAGTACCGATTTTCAAACGGCAACACCTGGGACGTTCTCACCGCCGGGCATACCATTCGTGACCGGGTTTACGAGCCCTTGCCGAAAGACGTTATCGACACGCACGAGACCTACGATTGCCTGATCGTTGGCGGAGGAATCAGCGGACTTGCGGCGGGTCTGTTCTTTCAGCGGCAGGCGGGACCGAATAAGAAATGTCTGATTCTGGAGAACCACCCGATTTTCGGCGGCGAGGCCAAGCAAAATGAATTTCTGGTCGAGGGCCGGCGGCTGATTGCGCATCAGGGTTCGGCCATTTATCAGATTCAATATCCGCACAGTTTTCTGGCGGGCTTCTACGATTCGATCGGATTAAAAACACCCCAGTTGACCTATCAGCAATGGTCCGGTCGCGAGCCCGAGTTCGCGCTTTCGAAAACTCCCTATGAAGCGGTGGGACTGGAGACCGGGCGATACGGGTTTTGGTTCGGCGCGAAGTTTGGGCAGAAGCCGGGAATGTGGCTGATCGATCCACTGGGCAAAAATTTGCAGGGCGCTCCGGTTTCTGAGGCCACCCGGGCGGAATGGCTGCGATGGCTGAAGAACGAGCCCAGGGAGAAAACCAAGTTCCAACGACCGCAGGCGGAAGGCGATGAGATTTCGCGGTATTTGGATTCGATCAGCCTCGAGCAGCATTACATGGAGCGGTTCGGATTGAGCCGGGAAACGATTCGAACGTTTCTCTCGCCGGTCGAGGGCGGCGGCTCGGGCTTGGGGCCGGACGCGTTGTCAGCCTATTCGGATTACGCGTTTGAGATGCTGCATCCGCTGCCGCAGGAAGACGGCGGCTCGGACCAGATGTTTCCCGGGGGGAATGCGACCATCGCGCGATTGATGCTCAAGAGCTTGATTCCGGCCGCGATTGCCGGGGCCGACAGCGTGCAAGATGTTTGCCGCAATCCGGTGAATTTTGCCGCACTCGATGAACCGGCAAGCGCGGCGAAAGTTCGCTTGTCGGCGACCGTGATTCATGTCGAGCACGATGGCGACGCCAGCAAGGCGGCCACCGTCGACACGGTTTACTTGCAGGCGGGCAAGTTATATCGAGTGAAGGCGCGGTCGGTGGTCGTGGCGGGAGGGTGCTGGACGGCCAAACACATCGTGAAAGATTTGCCGTCAACCCATCGCGATGCCTATGCACAGTTTTATCGCTCTCCCTGCATGATGGCCAACGTCGCCGTGAGAAACTGGCGTTTTCTGTACAAGATGGGAATGAGCGGCTGCCGCTGGTTTGAGGGAATGGGGAACTACGTGGAAGTTTGCAAGCTGGCGCGAACCGGAATCGAAGATGCGACCGTCAGCCCGAATTCGCCGACGGTTCTGAGCATGAAAGTTTTGTATTCCTACCCGGGATACTCAACCGAAGATCAGGGGCATCGCGGACGGGGTGAGATGATTGGAACCGCTTTCCGGGACTACGAGAAGGAAATCCGCCAACAGTTCACGGAGATGTTTGCGGGCGCGGGTTTCGATGCGCAGCGCGATATTGCAGGAATTATTTTGAATCGGTGGGGGCACGCCTATCTGAGCCCACAGCCGGGATTTTTCTTCGGGATCAATGGACAACCCGCCGCGCGCGAAGTCTTGCGTAGAGCGCCGTTCGGGCGAATTGCATTTGCCAACACCGATTTAGCCGGGGCCATGGACCATCGCTATTCCATTCTCGAAGCCAAGCGGGCGGTGGAACAGTTGCTCGACCAGGTTCTCATCGCGTGAAACCAGGGTCGAGCTCAAGCCTGCGACGGCTTGCGCCAGATCCCCGGCGCTGGACGAAGGTTGCGCCATGAAACAGCACAATTACCAAGTTCGCGTGGAATGGACCGGGAACGATGGCCAGGGAACGAAGGCTTACAACTCCTATCGGCGAGATCACCTCATCCAGGGCGAAGGCAAGCCGGCCATTCCCGGCTCCAGCGATCCCAACTTTGGCGGCGACCGCGCGCGCTACAACCCGGAAGAGTTGCTGGTCGCCAGTCTCTCTTCCTGTCACATGCTCTGGTATCTTCATCTGTGTGCGATAAACCATATTGTGGCCGTCGATTATCGCGACGATGCCTCTGGCATCATGCGCGAAAATGAGGATGGCTCGGGCGAGTTCTTGCGCGTGTGCTTGAAGCCGGTGGTCAGATTGCGCCCCGGCGCTGATCGCGCCAAGGCGCTCGAACTCCATCACCAGGCCCACCGTCTTTGTTTTATTGCCCGGTCGGTGAACTTTCCCGTGGAAGTGACCCCGGAGATTCAAGCAGCCGCATGAGCGATCGCGCGATGGCGCCAGCCCGCAGCGAGCCCAATGAAGACAACTCGAGAATGGTCTTGCGATTATTGTCCGGCGCGCGCGGGCGAGACAATCAGGCGGCCGGGGACTGTCTTGCGCGCCTGGGATTTTTCCTGATCGTAGGCAAGGCCAAGTCCTTCTTCCGAGTCGGAAGACGCGGCGGCGAGAGCGGCCGCCAATCCCCGGAATGATCGGCTGATCTCCTGGCCTTCCTGCAGCACCACCGGAGAGCCATTGTCGATTGATGGCGAAACCGCATGGTAGGCGTTGGGAATCTTCCACAAAACTTTGCAGCGCGTGGAAGCGGCAATGTCTTCGTCGGTAAAGCCGGGAATTTTTTTATGCCGATTCAGGACCAGGCGCAATCGATTGCGGCCGGCGCCTTCTTCGAGAAAAGCATGAATGCGACCTGCGCTCCAGAGCGAAACCACATCGGTTTGCGCGATCATGAGCACGGCGTTGGAAAGATCGGAGAGCAGGCGCGTGGCCGCGTCGAGACGGCTGGAAGCATCAACCACGACATAACGATAGTGATTCACCAGCAGATCGAAAAGCCGCGCCAGCTCTGCGGGAGTGGGAATTGCCTGGTAAGGCTGCTGCGGCCCGGCGAGCAAATGCAGGCCATCTTTTGCGTTGGTCATCAGGCCATCGAGCAGGGAAGCGTCCAGGCGATGCAGATTTTCGAGAGCATCGGGGACGCCGAAGCTGGGACGCAGATTGAGATGGAGATGGGCGTTGCCCACCGGCGCGAAATCCACGAAAACGACATCGCCATGAGCTTGTTGCAAAGCGAGAGCGGTGTTCACCGCGACGGTGGTGGCGCCGGCGCCTCCCTTGGCGCTGAGAAACGTGAAGACACGCGCCTTGCCGGCGCTTCCCCGAGCGCGCGTGCGGTTTGAGCTGAGACGGGTGAGCGCGTCGAGCAGAGCTTCCGAACCGGCATCGCGATCAATGTACTCGCAGGCACCCGCCCGCATGGCGCCCACGATCGTGGTCGGTTGCTGCATGCTTCCGTTGGCAAAGATCGCCAGCTGCAGGGTGTTGGCTTGAATCAACTCGATGGTTTTGACGGCGCGTTCGGAACTTTCCGGGGATATATCAACGATCACCACCTCGACGCGCAAATCCTGAATCTGGCGCAGGATCTGATCGGTGGGGCTGGCCGGGAACCCGACGTTGCTGAACACCACGCGGCCCAGACGAGTGGCCTCCAAACGGTTTTGCAGCTGCGGTAACTGTTCGCGGTCTTCGGTCAGGAGCGCTACGGCGATCCCATGCATGGCGCGGTTCTCGCTGGTTTCTCTGGCTGTTTGCATGTTAGATAGGAGAACGACTTCCGGCCAAGTGACCTAAGTAACCTTCCGAAGCGAGACTTCTGTACAGCTTGCGCAAACACAGAGGAGCCGCGGGCGGCGAGACTGAACTCCGGGAGAACAGGCGCGCAATAGAGGGTCCCCAAACATTCCGCACAAGTGGAAAACATTTTAAGGGAAGCGGCGGATTTTGCAAAGAGGTGCAGGGCAAATTGGGCAAATTGGGGAAAAACGGCCCATCGGCAGCAGGGGCAATCGATCGCCACCGCCCGCCCCTGGGCGACCGGGATTGTTCTTCGAAGCAAGCATGGCCCGGCGTCAGTTGGCGGCGTTGCGCAAGGTAGCGGGCAAGGCCACGGCCGGAGTTCCGCTCTGGTCGGCATTCTCTCTGGCCCCATGCAAGGCCGAGATGCGGCGAAACTCGGGAGGATCGTCCGCCGTCTCCGGCAGATAATCGTAGCCGTTCAAGCAGACGGCCACGCCGAGTTTGGTTTCGGCGGACTTGGCCTCCGCCGACAGCTCGTCGGGCGGCGACACCAGGGCCTTGGCTCCGTTCTCCCGGGGGCGAATCACCCGCAGAACCCGGCCTTTGCAGCGGACGCGTATGGCCTCGCCCAAGGTAATCTCCGAGGGCATTCTCAGGGTGAGTTCGATCTCGCATCCTTCACCGATGCCCATGTCGGTGAAGAGAAAAACGCCGCGAGAACTTACATCCTGGGTGAAGCCAAGACCTTCGGCCGTGGTGGAAACGTCGCGCAATGAAACCGGGAGATTGAAGGCGAAACGCTGTCCGATGCGACGTTCAAGGGCGGGAGGTGTGGTCATGTCGTGTCCCTTCAAAAATCGCCGGCGAGGAAACCGCATCCAACTGTAGCTCAATCCCGCCGTGGTGAAAAGGCAAAAGTTGCGGGAAAGCTCTGGCAGCGCCGGGTTGGAGGAAACGCGAGCGGACGGCCAAACCCGCGCCGCCGGTTGCGCAAACCTCTCCGCCCGTGTATTGGAAAAACAATCACGTTATAGTGATTCAGGCGGCCCTTTCGAGTCATCAAAACAAGATCGTGTCTGAATCGAGAACTGCAGTTCAGGTGGCGGGTGAGACAAGCCTCGCGCAATCCTCCGAAGGGGGATCGCGCTGGCAGGTGGCGTGGCGGGCGCTGCGGCACCGCAACTTCCAACTGTTTTTCGGCGGCCAGTTCATTTCGCTGATTGGAACCTGGATGCAGAACGTGGCGCAATCCTGGCTGGTGTACCGGCTGACCGGTTCGGCCCTGCTGTTGGGGTCGGTGGGATTCGCCGGACAGATTCCGGTATTTCTGTTTGCCCCGCTGGGAGGGATTGCGGCCGACCGGTTTGATCGCCAAAAAATTGTGGTGGCAACCCAGAATGTGGCCATGGTGCTCGCCTTAATTCTCGCGGCGCTCACGCTGACCAACAAAGTCCAAGTCTGGCATGTGTTTGTACTGGCGAGCCTGCTGGGAATCGTGAACGCATTCGATATTCCCGGGAGGCAATCGTTCCTGGTCGACATGGTGGGCAAAGAAGATCTGATGAACGCGATTGCGCTGAACTCCTCGATGTTCAACGGGGCGCGCGTGATGGGACCGGCGATTGCTGGAATTCTGGTGGCGAAAATCGGCGAAGGCTGGTGTTTCTTTGCCAATGGCGTGAGCTACATCGCGGTGATCATGGGACTGCTGCTGATGCGGGTTCACAGTCCGGCGCGCGCCACCGGGGCTTCGCCGCTGGAGCACATGATGGAGGGCTTCCGCTTTGTGAACCATACTGCGCCGATTCGCGCCCTGCTGCTGCTCTTGGGAGTCGTAAGCTTGGTGGGAATGCCCTACGTGGTTCTGATGCCGATTTTTGCCGACCAAATTCTGCATGGCGGGGCGCGCGGCCTGGGAATTCTGATGGGAGCGACGGGTGTGGGCGCCTTGCTGGGCGCGCTCACGCTGGCATTTCGCGAAGGAGTGAAAGGTTTGGGACGATGGGTGGCGTGGTGCAGCGCCGGATTTGGCATCAGCCTGATGGTTTTTTCCTTCTCCCGCAATTTCTGGCTGTCGGTGATTTTGCTGCTGCCCGTCGGTTACACCATGATGCTGCAGATGGCCTGCTCAAATACGTTGATTCAGGTCATGGTGCCGGACGAGCTGCGCGGCCGGGTGATGGCGGTGTATTCCATGATGTTTATGGGCATGGCGCCGATCGGCGCGCTGTTCGGCGGCCTGGTGGCCGACCAGTTGGGAGCCCCGATTACGGTGGCCATCGGCGGACTGGCTTCGCTGGCGGGCGCGGGATGGTTTGCCCGGCAGCTTCCGAAGATTCGCGTGGAGGCGCGCCGCTTGCTGGTCGCACAGGCCGCCGCCGGGGGTGAACCGTCGGAGGTGGCGACTCAGCCGGTGAAAGGCTAGCGCTCGCGCCCACTCCTGCTTGCGTTCGACCAGGCCAGGTTTGGATTACGCCCATTCCCCTTTTTCTCTCCTGCGCTTTCCAAAATCAGTTTCTCGCAAGGCTTGATGGTTTGAACGCCTCCTGCCGCTAATCTGTTTAATTTCTTGAACTTCCGCGTGACGCCATGATATACCGCTCAGGCCATATTTCTACGCCCATGAAATGCGGAGCGCGGGGTGGAGCCGGCTGAGGGCGTCTGAGAATCGGAGGACGAGATGAATTCACTGCGAAAGAAGATGCTGGCATCGGGCCTTTTCGTCGCCATATTCACTGCCAC
>JASHRB010000037.1 GCA_030037575.1 Candidatus Sulfotelmatobacter sp.
GTTCGGGGAATCGGTCGGCCTCGCCTTTCAAATCACAGACGATGTTCTCGATCTAACCCAAACCTCAGAACAGCTTGGCAAGACTGCCGGCAAAGACACGGCCGCGCAGAAAGCCACTTATCCCGCGTTGTTCGGAATCGACGGATCCTTGCGCAAGGCCGATTCCCTGATCGAAGCCGCACTCAAAGAACTGCAGAGTTTTGGCGAAGGCGGGAAAACTCTGAAGGAATTGGCAAAATATTTGGTGGAAAGAAAGAAGTAAAAACGCGGAATTCGCGTCACCCGGGGCGCGTGTGCAGAAAAGTGAAAGCTGATTGGATAATCGAAACTCCTCGCCTCAGGCTCCGTGCTTACGCCGAGGAGGATATCGCCGAGATCCTGCCCTTGATCGGCGCGAGCGAGGTCGCGTTCACAACCTTGCGCATTCCCCATCCTTACGCGGAGAACGACGCCAGAGAGTTTATTGCCGCCAGTCGTCAAGGGCAGGAGATTCGCCGCGCCCTGATTCTGCGCGACACGTGCCGGCTCATCGGCGGAGCAGGCTTGCCTGTTGAGGAATTGCACTCCCGGGCCGAACTGGGTTACTGGGTCGGCCCTCCCTACCGGGGGCAAGGGTACGCGAGCGAAGCGGCCAGCACCATGGTGTGTTACGGTTTTGAAGAGCTTAGCCTGCACGGCGTCTTTGCCTCTCACTTTCGGGGCAAGCAAGCTTCGGCTCGCGTGCTGAAGAGACTGGGGATGCATTTCGAAGGCTCGCAGCGCGAGCACATTCGCAAATGGAATCAGTTCGTCGACCTCGAGCTTTACGGAATGCTGCGCCAGGACCGGAATGCGCGCAAGTCCAGTGACTCTTGCGTTTCCGGATAAACATATTCGTGACCGATTCTGCGAACCCATCTCTCGACATCCTTGCCATCGCCGCTCACCGCGACGATGTTGAGCAAACGTGCGGCGGAACTCTGCTGAAGGCCGGGCAGCGCGGCCAGCGCACGGGCATTCTCGATCTCACTCAGGGAGAGATGGGCACGCGGGGCGCGGCGGAGGATCGGGCGCGCGAGGCCAATGACGCGGCAAAAATTCTTGGTGCAAGCTGGCGTCGCGTCCTCGATATTCCTGACGGTCGGGTGGAAAACACCTGGGAGAATCGGCTAAAAGTTGGTGCCGTGATCCGCGAGACGCGGCCGCGGGTCGTCATTCTGCCTTACTGGAAAGGTCGCCATCCCGATCACTACACCTGCTCGGTGCTGGGCTATGAAGCGTGCTTCCTGGCGGGATTGTCGAAAGTGCCGCTCAGCCCGCAGTCCGCGCAAGCCAGCGGCGCCGCCCCTCTGGCAGCGCATCGCCCCTTCAAGATCGTCTACGCGACTCTTTACTACGACCTGCGCCCGACTTTCGTCGTCGATATCACAGAGCAGTTCGAGCTGAAGCTGGCTTCCATCTTCGCTTACAAATCGCAGTTCAGCGATCAGCAAGCGGGTAAACATCTCTTCCCGGCCCACGCCGAGATTCGCGCTCGCGTCGAATCCCTGGCGCGCTTCTATGGAGCGCTCGGCGGCGTAACCCACGCCGAGCCGTTCCTACAAAAAGAAGTCGGCCTGGTCGATGATCTGCTTGCGATTCCAGTAAAGTCGATCTAAGCGCCCAAGCTAATCCGACTTTCCGGAATCGCACGCCGCGGTAATTATCACATCGCAGCTTTTTTCGGCCATCGACGTTCTATCGCGGATCGACCACGATCTTTTCTTTCGGAATTGCCTCGATCACCGATTGATCGATTCCCAAGTGCTGGCTCACCAGCAACGCCGGCGTATGCGCCATCCACTGCGCAAGCGAAATGTCTTCATAGTGATCGCTCTTGAACATCTCCACAAAAACTAGGTCGGTATTGCCAATATTTTCGATGTAGTGTGGATTCGATTGCAGGATGTAGCCCACATCGCCTTCTTCAAAATCCATGGTGCGGGCGCGCGAACCGGCGGTAAACACCGTCATCCGCCCTTTTCCGCTGATGTAGTACTGCCACTCATCCTGATTGGGATGCCAGTGCAGTTCGCGCAAGCCACCGGGTTTCAGCTTCACTATCGCCGCCGTGATCGGCGTCACGGGAAAGGTCATCGCGTCAATAATCTTGACTTCGCCACCCGCGGTAATCTTGGTTGGCTTCATCTGGCTGGCGGTGAAGTCGAAGCGCTGCGGCACTGTGCCCGTTCCTTCGGCCGTCTGGCTCTGTTCCTTTTTCAAATCGCCCGGCATTCCCGCTTGAAAAATAAAAAGCTCTTTTTTCGGAACTTTGTCAAACGTTGATTCCGGCAGATTGAAATTCTTTGCCAGCACTTCCTTTGGCGTGTGATGCATCCAGTCGGTGATCAAAAAAGTCTGGAACTCGTCAAAGTTCCCGTCATCGAACACCAGCAGGAATTTGCACCCGTCCGGCCCCAGACCCTGGATCGAATGCGGAACGCCCGGAGGAAACAGCCACAGATCGCCTTCGCCCACCTCGCCCACAAAGCTTTGGCCGTTGTGGTCAACGGCGGTGATGCGCGCGCTGCCGTAGAGCATGATCGCCCACTCCGCGGAGACATGCCAGTGCAGTTCGCGCACTCCGCCGTGGGTAAGGCGCATCTCGACTCCGGCGATGGTCTTCGAAATCGGCAGCTCGCGGGCCGTCACCTGCCGTGTCCAGCCCCCGCTTTCAATGCGCTTTCGTGAGAGGGCAAACGAATATTTGAAGGGGGGCACCGTCCCGTTATCGGTTTCGGGCGGCCAGACGGAATCTGGATTTTGCGCATCGAGGCCATTGTTGTTCGCACCCGGTTGCTCTTCATTGGGCGCATCGTGACTGCCCATATTGCTTTGCGATTGCGCTGCCACGGTTGCTGTCGCAGCCAGCGCTGTCGAGGCTACGCCAATAAATGTTCTACGCGTAACTTCCGACGCGTTATTTTCCATGGATCACCTTTGGTACCCGGAACAGC
>JASHRB010000547.1 GCA_030037575.1 Candidatus Sulfotelmatobacter sp.
GAAGGCGGCATGGGCGCGGTCTACAAGGCGATGGACCGCGAGTTGAATCGGCCTGTCGCTCTCAAGGTGATTCGGCCGGAGTTGGCCCCGAATCCGGCGATTCTCGCGCGATTCAAGCAGGAGTTGCTGCTCGCCCATCAGGTCACGCATAAAAATGTCATCCGCATCTACGATCTGGGCGACGCCGATGGCATGAAGTTCATCACCATGGAGTTTGTCGAGGGCGAAGATTTGCGCGCTCTCCTGCATAAGAAAAAGAAGTTTTCTCCGGAAGAGGCGGTTGAGATCATCGTGCAGGCCTGCCGCGCGCTCGAAGCGGCCCATGGCGTGGGTGTGATTCATCGCGACTTGAAGCCGCAGAACATCATGTGCGACAACCACGGCCGGGTGCTGGTAATGGATTTCGGCCTGGCGCGTACCCTCGGCGGCGATGGCATGACGCGCACCGGAGCGCTGGTCGGCACCATGGAATACATGTCGCCCGAGCAGGCCCTGGCCAAAGAACTGGACCAGCGCTCCGATCTTTTTACGCTGGGATTGATTCTTTACGAGATGCTCACCGGGGTGACGCCCTTTCATGCGGAGAGCGCGGTTGCCAGCCTCATCAAGCGCAACCAGGAGCGGGCAATTCCGGTCTCCGATCACGATGGGAAAATTCCGAAGACACTCAGCAACATCGTGAGCAAGTGCCTCGAGCGCGACCCCGGTCTGCGCTATCAGACCGCGGCGGAGTTACTGCGTGATCTTGAGGCTTGGCAGAGCCAGGGTGCAGCCGCCACGCTACGCTTTCAACCGACGGTCGAGCCATGGGGACGCACCATTCATTGGCCGTTGGTGAGCGGCATCACGGCAGTGATCGTTCTGGCGAGTGCAGGCTATTTGTTTCGTGGAACCCTCTTCTCCCCGGCAAGAAAAACCGCTTCCGGACCGGCTGTATCATTAGCGATTTTGCCCTTCCGCAACGCTTCTGGCGATCCCGGCATGGATTGGCTGGGATCCAGTCTGGCCGATATGTTGAGTACGGATGTTGGCCAGGCGGCTCGTCTGCGAACTGTGTCCCAGGATCGTGTGCACCAGTTGTTCTCCGATCTTCGCATCGCCCCCAACGCCTCCATCGAACCGACGACCTTGCGGCGTCTGGCGGAGTTCAGCAACGCCGACACGGTGGTTTCCGGACAGTATGCCAAGTTCGGAGGCCAGATACGGATCGACGCAACCTTGCAGGACCTTAAGCATGATCGCAGCCTCCCGATCAAGGTTGACGCGGTCGATGAAAAAGATATTCCCGGCGCCGTCGATCGCTTGGCTGCATCGATCCGCCAGAAACTGGCGTTGCCGGGCAACGTACTCAAAGAACTGAAAGCCAGTTCGTTCCAGCCGGATTCGACTTCCGTGGAAGCTCTGCGTGACTATGACGAGGGAGTGAGTTTTCTGCGGGATGGCCGGAACTTGGAGGCCCAGCAGCATCTGGAAGCGGCGACCAAAGCAGATGCAAACTTCGCTTTGGCTTTTTCGAAGCTCGCGCAGACCTACAGCAAGTTGGGCTATGACGATCAAGCTGCACAGTCGGGACAAAAAGCGGTCATGCTTGGCCAGAACTTGCCAGAGGCGGAAAAGTACCTGATTGCCGCCATCCGTTCGCAAGTGACCAAAAATTATCCCGAGGCCATCAAGGCTTACGAAGAGCTTGCCAAGGCTTCTCCTGATAACTATGACGTGCAATCGGCGCTCGCCAGCCTATACGAGGATGCCGGCGACCTGGCAAGAGCCCGCGATTACTGCCAGAAACTCTTATTCTCCAACCCCAAAGACGTAGCCGCAACTATTGACCTAGGCCGGATCGAGATCAAGAGCGGCGACGCCCAAGGCAGTTTTGATCCTCTGAACCGCGCCTATAGCTTGGCTGCGCAAGTGGACAACCAGGAACAACAGGCCACCACTCTGCACCTTATGGCCATGGCTTACAGAAAGTTGAGCAAGCCTCAGGAAGTTCTGCGCAACGAGCAGCAGGCGATCGCGATCTGGCGCAACATCGGTCAGAAGCGGGGCTTGGCTTCCAGCCTGAATGAAATGGCCCGGGCCCAGTCTGCACTGGGCAAGATCAAAGATGCGGACTCCGACTTCCAGCAGGCGCTGCAGATTCGGCGTGACATCGGCGACCAGCGCGGTCTGGGCGACACGCTGATCGATATGGGCAATTTCTCCGACGACCGCGGCGAACACGATCAGGCGCTAAAGATGTACAAGGAAGCCTTGGAATTGAAGCGCGACATGGGCGACCAGACTTCGCAGGCTACGTGTCTCAACAACATTGGGGCTGTGTACTCGGAAAAAAATCAATATGAAGACGCCCTTACCTACTTTCAGCAGGCGCTTCAGCTGCGCGAAAAATCAAACGTGCCCGGGGACATCGTCGAGGCCGTGCAGAACCTCGGTCAAGTTCTGGCCAGCATGGGGCAGTACCGTCAGGCGATTTCATACTTCATGCGGGCGCTGGATTTGCGCCGCAGCATGAACGATCCAAAGGGCGCGGCTGTCGTCTCTTACGCTTTGGGTGCTCTATTCGATTACCAGGGACGCTTCGGCGCGGCCGCCAGCTCCAAGGGGGATGCTCTCAAGACCCTGCGCGAACTCAAGGACGGGAGCTCCTGGATGCCCGAAATTCTCGGGAGCTACGCGGAATCACTCGTCCTCGCCGGCCGCGCCGACGAAGCCCAGAGCTCATTCGAGGAAGCCCGCAGCCGCGCTCACGAACTGAAGGACGACGGCTTGATCGCCCAGACGTTGGATTTTCAAGGGGATGCGTTTTTCTATGCGGGGGACGCCCAGACCGCTCGCTCCCTTTACGAGCAGTCTCTGCAGGCCGCCAACCGCAGCAAGGATGAGCAAAAGATGCTGCTCGCCAAAATAGGCTTGGCCGAAGTCGAAGTCCGGGGAAAAAACGGCCGCCGGGCCATTCCAGAGCTCCGAAAGCTGATCCAGCAGGCGGACGATTTGAGCCTGAAGTACTCTTCGGTGGAGTGTTCGATTTTCATGGGCGAAGCTATGATGCAAAACCATGACTCCGCTCATGCTCGCCAACAATTGCAGCACGCTTTGCTGCTTGCAGACAATTTCGGACAGCAGCCACTGGGTGTTCAGGCGCACTATCTGTTGGCCACGATCGCAAGAGAATCCGGCAACAATGGCGACGCACAGGACAATTACCGCTCGGTGATCGCCACACTGGATACGATGAAAAAAGAGCCGGGTGCCGAGAAGTTACTGCATCGCTCCGACCTGAAACTCATGTACGAAGAATCCGCCCACTGGCTGCAGGTTGCGAAAAACTAACAACTACGCAAAAATAAAGAAGTGCCAGCGTTTGCTTGCCGGCACTTGAGTCCTCTGGCTTTTACATTTTGCATCAACCGCTGGTGCGGGCCGAAATCTTCATTTCCTCTCCCTACTAGTTTCCCGCTCCCGAGAGCGGGATGTTCTGCGTGCTTCCGGTTATGGAGTTGTCGGTAACTTGCAAGGTTGCCGAGTATGATGCCTTAGCTGTCGGTTTGAAGGTCACGTCGATCACGCAGCTAGAACCAGCGGTCAGCGAACTCCCGCAGGGAGTCGAACTCGCCGTGAGCGCGAAATCCGATGCGTTTCCGCCCGTCACCGACATGTTGGCAAGCGATAGCGTCGTGGCGCCTGTATTCTTGAGCGTCACCGTCTTGGTCGTGCTGCTGTTCGGATTCTGGGTCCCAAAACTCAGGCTGTTTGGACTGAAGCTGGCCCGAGGATCGATCACTAGCGCGCTCAGCGTGACCGGCTGCGGACTGTTTGGCGCAGAGTCCATAATCTCCAAGATCGCGGTTTGCGGAGTGTAGAACGGACCGGCGAGGAAGGCGATTATAATCGTGCAGCTTTTCCCCGCTGCTAATGACTTCGGGCAGAGA
>JASHRB010000038.1 GCA_030037575.1 Candidatus Sulfotelmatobacter sp.
ATGGCTGGGGCCGTAAGCCGTTGTCCCGTTTTGGGGACGCAGCCAGGTACGTCGATAAAACAGGCCTTTCCGCGCCCGCTTTGCAGGTGCAGTCGCAGCGGCGTCAAAAAGGGCAGGCGCTCAACATCGCCAGCCGGAAACGACGACAAATGATGAGGTTACCAACGAAAAGGTTGACTGCCTTGTGCGCGAGGTCAGGAATCTTCCGGTAGGGGCAACTAAAGTCGCCCACCACCAATTTTCCCGCCCTGTGAATCGCACGGCCCCTTCGGCGTCCGGTCACGTTTGTCCGGCGGCCGCCGGCCTCCAAGGTCCTTAAGGAATCGACACCTCAACGGGGGTGGAGTATTGGCTTTCCTGCCCGCTGGAGTTCACCGAAGTGCAGGAGTAGTAGTAGGTGGTTCCCGAGACGACACTGCTATCGGTGTACGTGGTATTGGCGTCAAGGGACGAATTGATTTTGGCATAGGAGCCGGGAGAGGTGCCACGATACACGTTGTAACCGGAAACCGATGATGTACTGGGGTTCCAGGAAAGATTGACGCTGTACTGCGGCGAAATACCAGTTCCGCTGAGAGACTCGCTATTCTGGCTGGTGGCGTTGCTGACAAAAGTAAGAGTTCCAGAGTCTGCCCCGGTATTGCTCGGAGCGAAGACCACGTCAAACGCCACTGTCTGACCTGCATCGATTGTGGTTGGAAGCGATATTCCCGAAATAGAGAATTGGGAGTTGCTGCTTGTTGCTGAGGAAATGGTGACACTTCCACCCGTCGCAGTGAGGCTCGCCGGCTGGGTTGTGCTGTTGCCGACATCGACATTGCCAAAATTTAAGGACGCCGGTGAAATGTTGAGCTGCCCGATCGTAACGCCGGTTCCGGTGAGTGGAATGCTTATTGTGGGGCCGTAGACGAGGATGCTTCCGGATGCAATTCCCGCGGCCGGTGGGGTATAGGACGCGCTCACCGTAATGCTTTGTCCTGCTCCAATGTCGACGGGGGTTGAGGGCCCGCTCACTGAAAAACTGGAACCCACGGCGAAAAAGCCTGTAATGGTCAATGATGAGGTACGCGGGTTAGTCAGCACCACTGATCGGGTCGCCGTGGTTCCCACCGATACTTGCCCGAAGGCGAGGTTTGAAGGTGTTGACGTCAGCGTTTTTTGGTCAGTTCCTGTGCCCTGAAGATCAATTACGAGGGAGGAGTTTTTCGCGTTGCTGGTGACGGTGATTTCGGCGCTCGTCCACCCCGATCCGGTCGGAGCGAAAGTTATGTTCAGAGCGGTGCTTTGCCCCGCGCTCAAGGTCGTGGGCAGTTCTACTTCCGACAAGGTGAATTCTGCCGCGCTCACGCTAATCGCAGAAATGGTCGTGGCGGTTTCGCCGGTATTTGTCAGAACGATTTCCTGGGTTTTAGACTGGCTGACCGTAACTAAACCAAATCTGATACTGGCCGGCGAAGCCACCAACCGATTGGCCGCCTGCTCGGCAAACGACGGCACCGCAGAAACCAAGGCTAGAAGAACTGTAACGGAAGCGAAATAAGTAGAGAGAGGCCGACTGCTAGACTGGGGGAGTCTCATGGAAGAAGTGTGAAACGCCTTGCGGGTTGTGGAAAGATACCATTAGTTCACTTTTTCACACGTCCAGAAGTACAGGATCTGAACAGTTGGGTTTCATTAATTTCCCGTGAATGAAACATGCCAGCAGCGGCTAGGGTTGGCCCACTTCGACGCACCCTCCATTTCGACAGTGCGGGCAATGCACCGTTCTGGCGCATATCACAACGCCGGATGGCCAGCCCGGTTGAGAGAGAATTGATGCTCAGCCGTTACGGAGCGGGAATTTGCACCGGGGAAACAACGTTTGAGTAACCGCTCTCTTCGTCGCTCGAATTCACCGCGGTTGTTGCATAGCAATAAGAAGAACCATCGGTGACCGTGGTATCGGTGTAGAGCGTGCTGGCGTTGAGCGCGGAGTTGATTTTTGCGAACGAACCGCACGTCGTGGAATACACAGCGCGATAAATGTTGTATCCGGAGATGTTCGGCGACGTACTCGCGTCCCAGGACAAGTTGACGGAATATGTTGACGCCGAAATGCCCGTCCCGGTCAGCGACTCGGCCGTGGTTGAAGGTTGCGCATTGCTGGTGAAGGTCAGAGTGCCGCTGGCTGCTCCTGAAGTTGTTGGGCTGAACGTCACCGTGAAGGATGTGCTTTGACCGGCGCTGAGCGTTAGCGGCAACGAAAGCCCGCTCAGGATGAATGACGAATTGTTCGTGCTGGCGGCGGTAACCGTGACGCTTGCGCCGCTGGCAGTGAGGGTTCCCATAGCCGTTCCGGTTCCGCCGTCGGCAACCGTGCCAATCGCAAGTGTAGCCGGACTGACCCCAAGCTGCGCACTGCTCGAAGAACCAGAGCCGGATCCCGAACCGGACTTGCTGGATGTGCCCGATGCGGATGAACCGCTGCTTACCCCTTGACAGCCAAAAAATAAACTCAGGGCCATCAGAAGGAGCAATAGTCCTGCCGCTCTGACAAATTGTTTCGATAAGGACATTCTGTACGTTGCCCTTAGCATAGTCGCCCCGCACCGGCTTACCAAGACATTCTATCCATGATCCGCGTAAGCCTGACTCTTTCAATAAGTTTGAGGCGCAAAATGGGGCCGGAATAGATACCTTCGGTGCATGGCCAAGGGTCTCAGATCGCTAAGGCGTCGGTAACATGGGGTAACTCATAGATGCGAGTCTCCGGGCTCCCTGTTCCGTTCGATCTCTTGCTCGGCTATATGAAAGCCGGTATTTGCGGCTGGGACCCCGGCATAGATCGCGGTTTGCAAGAGGATCTCCTTCAAATCGCAGAGTTCCAGATCGTGCATGAGGCCTTTGCTTACATGCATCCGAAATTCTTCCCAGCGGCCCAGAGTCGCCATCGTCGAAAGAACCAGCAGGCGGCGTGTCCGCGCATCCAAATAAGGCCTTCTCCAGATGGAACCCCAGGCGTATTGCGTGACCAGGTTTTGAAAATCCTCGGTAAACGCAGTCGAGTTGGCGATCGCGCGGTCGACGTGTTCATCACCGAGGACCGCGCGGCGTATTTCAAATCCGGCCTGCAAAACGTCTTGGGAGGTGGCTGCCTGCGGCTTCAAGAACGAAAAGAGAGCGGCGAGGAACGATCTCGGCGTTTCCAGATTCGAGAGATGCGCGGCCGGCAACCGGACCAATCGCGCCCCAACGATATCTCGAAATAGCGTCTCACCGTTTCCTGCGAACGGAGTTGAGACGTCTTTGTCGCCGGTGATCACCAAGGTCGGAATTTTGATTTGAGGCAAATGCTCGGTGAAGTCGAAATCTCTAAGAGCTGCGCAACAGGAGATGTAACCTGCGGGACCGGTTCCAAGCAAGAGGGATCGCGTGCTCGCCGCAAAGGGATTCGAGTGCGCCAGCGACTTCGCCGAAAAGAACCGCTGCATCACCATCTCGACGATCGCAGCCATTCCGCCCTTTTGCACGGCTTGAATCCGCGTGCTCCAAAGTTCCGGCGTGCCGAAGCGGGCAGAGGAGTTTGCCAGCACCAACTCCGTTAAGCGATCGGCGGCGTTGACGGCGAGCCATTGCCCGATTGCTCCGCCCATCGAGAGACCACAGAAAGCGAATCGGCGCAACTTCAGAGCATCCGCCAGGGCAAGAACATCGCGCCCCAGCTGCTCGATGGAATATTCTCCCGGGGGAGAATCGGAAGCGCCATGGCCGCGCGTGTCATAACGCAAGACCTGGAAGTGGGGAAGCAGATCCCGTACCTGCGGTTCCCACATGCCGTGGTCGACGCCGATGGAATGCGAAAGAACAAGAACGGGCAACCCTTCGTTGCCTTCGAGCCGGTAAAACGTGCGCGCATGATTTGTTGTGACGAACGGCATGAACGCTAGTCCTTCTTGATGGCAGTATCGGATTTGTGCAACAGCCGTTGACGAAAATATTCCGCAGCGCCCAGATAATCTTCGGCAACCGCGAGATTGTCTAGTGCGGAATTGGCGAGATGCTTTGTTGCTTCTGGCATTTCGCGCAGCACCTGGGCGAGTTTCCGGTTTTGCGCCCCCGCCCGCCGCGTGGCCTCCTGCACAAGACGATGAGCTTCTTCGCGGCCGATCTTGGCGGCAAGCAGCATGGTAGCCTTCTCTGCGTAAATTGCGCCCCGGGTAGCTTCGAGGTGCTCGCGCATCCGTTCAGGATCGGCCGTGAGACCTTCGGAAATTTCTGCCATCGACGCAGCCGCCAGTCCTGTCGATTGGATGACCGCGGCCACCGTTGGCCACTCCGACTGCGAGCCGCCGATGGATCGTTCGTGCTCCTGCACCATTGTCGACAGATACGAAGCAATCAATCCCGGCATCCGACCGGCAGCAGCGATTATTACCGTACAGCCGATCGGGTTCCGCTTGTGCGGCATCGTGGAAGAACCACCGCGGCCTTCGCTTTCCGGTTCGGCAACTTCGCCCACTTCATTCTGCATCAGCAGGCTGATGTCACGGGCGATCTTGCCCACCGATCCGGTTAACACTGCGCATGCGCACATTAAAGCAGCCAACCGGTCGCGATGCGCATGCCACGGTGCCTCGGGGACAGTCAAGCCAAGTTCGATGGCAAGTTCCTCAGCCACTCGCGGACCCTGCGCTCCCAATGCGGCGAGCGTTCCTACTGCGCCGCCGAATTGGAGAATGAATGCCGCGGCAAAAGCCGAAGACAGCCGCTGTTGCCCACGGCGAATGGCGGCGAACCATCCTGCTGTTTTTAGTCCGAAAGTAATCGGAGGAGCGGCTTGCAGAAGCGTCCGGCCGAGCATGGTTGTGGCTTTGTGTTTCTCCGACAATGCGTGGAGGGCACTTTGTGCGCGAGCGAGATCGGACTCGATGATTGGCTGCGCACGCTTGAGCAATAAGGCCAGAGCACTGTCGGAAGCATCCTGACTGGTTGCGCCCCAGTGAACGAAATTTGCCGCCTCCGCGTCTCTCCCCCGCACCAGCTGCGTAAGAGCTTTCACCAGAGGAATGCTGGGCGTTCCGGCGCGAAGAGTTTTTTCGGACAACTGGGCAATATCGAAGTTGCTCGGATTTGCCACGGCGGCGATGGCTTCAGCCGCGTGAGCAGGAATGATTCCGAGCCTCGATTCGACACGCGCGAGTGCGGTTTCGAAATCGAGCAGGGCCTGCAGAATCGAGCCGTCAGAAAACACTTCTGCCAGCGGCGCAGTACTCGCCAGGCTGTCAATCAACCGGACCGGCATTGCCACTCCGTGAACGGGACAATTTCATCTACAGCGGAAAGCGCAAATGCGTAACGCCTTTATATATGAAGAACGCGGTTACCATGCCGGCGCGACCCAACTTTTTCACCTTAGCCGTTCGCTTTCAGGTTCCAGGGTGCGGGATCTCCATCGGCAGTCCAACATAGTTTTCAGCGAGGCTTAGCGCCGCGGCGCGCGAACTGGTCACATAGTCAAGCTCGGCCAGCTGCCGGCGGCGATCGAAGCCGTTGTCCGCATCGAAGCGGTGCAAGATGGAAGTCATCCACCAGGAGAAGCGCTGCACTTTCCATACGCGGCGAAGGCAGGTCTCCGAGTATTTATCGAGGAGTCCGCGATTTCCCGAACGGTAGAATTCTGTGATGGCGTTGGCTAGGATGCACACATCGGCAACGGCAAGATTCAAACCCTTGGCGCCGGTTGGCGGTACGATGTGCGCGGCATCCCCAGCGAGAAACAGGCGCCCATACTGCATGGGCTCGACGACGAAACTTCTCATGCCGGCGATGCTCCTCTGCACAATCGGCCCCTCGGTGAGCTTCCAGCCTTCGCGCGCGAGTCGCGTATGAAGCTCTTTCCAGATTCGCTCGTCGGGCCAATTCTCGATGTCTTCGGCAGGAGTGCACTGCAGGTAGAGCCGGCTTAATTGCTGGGTTCTCATGCTGAGCAGCGCAAAGCCGCGATCATGGTAGGAGTAGACAAGCTCGCCGGACGACGGCGGAGCCTCGGCCAGAATGCCGAGCCATGCAAACGGATAGACTCGCTCATAGGCAGCGAGCGCAGGCTGGGGAATGCTCGGCCGGCAGACGCCGTGGAAGCCATCGCATCCTGCAATCAAGTCGCAAGCCAGCTCGACCGCGTCACCATTCTGGCGAAATCGGATTGACGGTTGGGCGTTATCGAAATTGTGCAGGGAAACATCAGAAGCCTCGAAGACAATCGTTCCGTTTGCGGCGAGGCGTGCCTCGATCAGGTCTTTGACGACTTCAGCCTGCGCGTAAATCGTGATCGCCTTGCCGCCGGTCAGTTCGTGAAAGTCGATGCGATGACCCCGCTTTTGGAAACGAAGCTCAATGCCGTGGTGTACCAGCCCTTCGCGGCGCAAGCGCTCGCCCACCCCAATCTCGGTGAGCAAGTCGACGGTATTCTGCTCCAGCACGCCGGCGCGCACGCGCTCCTGCACATACTCACGTGTGCGCGATTCAAGCACGACCGAGTCGATGCCGCGGCGGTGGAGAAGATGCGACAGCACCAATCCGGCAGGGCCGGCTCCGACGATTCCAACCTGAGTGCGCATCCTTACCGGTGCATTTCCATCGGCATCACAGCAACAAAGACGCCGACCTTAAGCGGGTCTACGGTTCCGGCAGCACGGGCAAAGCTGCCTTGTTCACGATGGAAGGATCGTCGCGCAACCTGACGTAGAGCAGTGTGCCGTTGGGGCGCGGAACGCTCAACCCGGAATCGACAAAGCCGCCCGGTACCGGTACGTTGTGAGCAAATTGGGCGTCGGAAGCCACGGAATCGAGCAAAAACAGGTCTTGCCCAATCAGCGTGCACTGCTTATCGGGGCTATCGGGGCAACGAACTTCTTTCAGCGTGGGTATGCGAACCAGCTTTACCAGC
>JASHRB010000548.1 GCA_030037575.1 Candidatus Sulfotelmatobacter sp.
TAGAAAGACGTTAGAACGTACCGTCTTAGCACTTGAGGAATCAGTGGGGTAGAAAAAGAATGGCTCCTCAGGTAGGACTCGAACCTACAACCCTTCGGTTAACAGCCGAATGCTCTGCCATTGAGCTACTGAGGAGTGTTGGCACATCCGCGATTTGGCACATCGGCCCTTTGCCCATAGCGTGCTGCTGTGCATGAGTTGTTAGCCCATCCAAGGCTTACTCGCGCCAGAGCTGCCACGGCTCCACGTTCTTCATGCGAGAAGGCCAAAACCGCACCACCGCGCTGGCGGAATTATCATAGCATCTGGGCACGGCGGATGAAAATGAGGCATGCGGATTCCTCAATCGCGAGCATTTCAGTTGTCCTGGTTAGCACTACGCTACTTGCCGATTGGACACGCATTCAGCGGCCACTTGAAAACCTCAGCCTACTTCTCTGATACTCTGAGCGTTCAACTCATTCTTCAGCTCTATCTGGTTCCATCGAGGGTGTTGAGGTATTTATGACCATGGAGGGCCGTTTGCTCTGGACACTTGCCGCCTTGATGATAATCGCCGGCACTGTTTGCGCCGCCGGTGATTCGAAGTCCTCCAGTTCATCGTCGGCTTCTTCGACTGCGCGCACACCGCCGAAAGCCGAGCGGCGGCCGGCAGAAGAGGATTTTTACGGAACGAAAGTTGTCGATGATTATCGCTGGCTCGAAGATGCGAACAGTCCCGCGACCGAGAAGTGGGTTGCGGAGGAGATGGCGTATACGCACGCGGTTCTTGATCCGCTGCCGGGGCGCGAGGCTATTCACAAACGGCTGACCGAACTGCTGAGCATTGGCAGCGTGAACCCGCCGGAAATCGGCGGCAAATTCTATTTCTACACGCGGCGCGAGGGAATGCAAAACCAGCCCGTGCTTTATGTGCGTGAAGGAGTCGACGGCAAGGATCGCGTGCTGGTGGATGCGAACCAGCTCACCGCCGATGGGACCATTGCTCTCGATTGGTATCAGCCTTCCTACAACGGAGAGTATCTCGCGTACGGAACTTCGCCGAGCGGTTCGGAGATGAGCACGCTGCGCATCGTTGAAACCAAGACCGGCAAGCTATTGCCCGATACGATTGAGCGCACGCGCGCGGCGAGCATTGCCTGGCTGCACGACAATTCCGGTTTCTATTACACACGCTATCCGAACCAGGGCGATGTGCCGAAGGGCCAGGAGATGTACAACCGGCATGTCTTCTTTCATTTGCTGGGAACCGATCCCACAACCGACGACAAAGTTTTCGGGGAAGGGCGCGATGCTGAAGATTGGCCAAGCGTAGAGCTTTCGAACGATGGAAAATGGCTGGTGATCAGCGTTTCGGAGGGTTGGACGAAAACGGAAGTTTACTTGATGGATGTTAAGGCAGGTACGCCTCCGACGGCGCTGACCAGCGGTAAGAATTTTCTTTACAGCGCCACCGTTTATGACGGGAAGGTTTACATCACGACGAACGAAGATGCGCCGCGGTACCGCGTGTTTGTGACCAATGCGGGCGATTACGACCGTGCCGACTGGAAGGAAATCATTCCGCAGAGCGACGCGGTGTTGCAAGGAGCAGCCGTATGGGGTGGAAAATTATTCACACAATACGAGCTAAACGCTACCTCACAGTTGAAACTTTTTGATCTGGACGGAAAGAAGATCAGCGACTTGCCTTTGCCCGCGATCGGCACGGTTTTCGCATCATCGGGAAGATGGAATCGCAACGAAATTTTTTACGGATTCCAATCGTTCACGACGCCGCCATCGATTTATCGGTACGCTCTGAGCAACGGCCAGAGCTCCGAGTGGGCGAAGGTCGACGCGCCATCGATCGATCCTGCAGCGTATGACGTGGAGCAGGAGTGGTTCAACTCCAGAGACGGCACGCGCGTGCCGATGTTTGTGGTGCACAAGAAGGGACTTGTCAAGAACGGCCAGAATCCCACACTGCTCACGGCATATGGCGGATTCAATGTGAGTTTGACACCGACGTTCAGCCGGACGGCTTATCTGTGGATGGAACACGGGGGAGTGTTTGCGGTTGCGAACCTGCGCGGCGGTTCCGAGTTCGGCGAAGACTGGCACCGCGCCGGCATGTTGGATAAAAAGCAGAATGTTTTTGATGACATGATTGCCGCGGCCGAACATTTGATCGCCGCAAAATATACCGACAAGAATCGTCTCGCGATTCAGGGAGGGTCGAACGGCGGGCTGCTGATGGGCGCGATGATCACGCAGCGTCCGGATCTGTTTCGCGCGGTGGTGTGCCAGGTGCCACTGCTCGACATGCTGCACTACCAGAATTTTCAGATTGCGAAGCTGTGGATTCCCGAGTACGGCAGTGCGGACAATCCGGACCAGTTCAAGTGGTTGTACGCGTATTCGCCCTACCACCATGTGAAAGAGGGAGTAGAATATCCGGCGATTTTGTTCATGACGGCGGACACGGATACGCGGGTCGATCCGATGCACGCGAAGAAAATGGCGGCGGAGATGCAGGCCGAGGCGAAGAACGGAGAGAGCAAGACACGTCCGATATTGTTGCGGATTGAGTCAAAAGCCGGCCACGGCGCGGGAAAGCCGGTGACCAAGCAGATTGAAGAGTACACGGATATTTATTCCTTCTTATTCTGGCAAGTGGGGGTAAAGGAGTAGAACTTCTTTCACCAACACCGACACAGAGGCACAGAGAGAAGCGGTAGTTCACAAACGCGGTGCCGGCGACGCCCGAGCCGTGGGACATTCAAAATCTGCTTACGTGCCCCTTCGACACGCTGCGCTTGATCGGGGCAGGCTCTGAAGGGCGGGGCTCTTCCACCTGTTCCATGAAATCAATTGAGCCCCAGCTTGCGCCGCTCGGAGTCAAGATTGGA
>JASHRB010000549.1 GCA_030037575.1 Candidatus Sulfotelmatobacter sp.
TGCCGTCCGCTCTGCCACTCGCTGCTCGAGCAAATCGTGCGCCTCGTTCAGCCGAAGCTGTTTCCGGCGATTCGCCTCACCCAGCGCAATCAACACCGGACAGCCTATAGCGCAGGCGATTAGTCCGTGAATCTCTCTTTTATCAGTAATTAATAACGCGTTTCGAGGATCGACAAACCAATAGACAATGCCGGAGGCAGCGACCACCGCGGTCAGGATCGAGGGCCAGAGCCCGCAAACGAGCGCCGAGAAAACCACAGCCAGATATACCGTGATATAGAAGCCCGAGTGCTCAAGCACCGGTTCCAGAAGGCCGCGCAGCAGGATTGAAATGGCGGCACTCGCAAGTGCGACCGCATAGCGCCGCAACACGTATCGCTGGGGCAGGGGAGAAAGAATTCGCACAGATACTTTCGGACAGCCGCGTCCACTGCTGGCATCACGACCGCAGCGCTCTTCATTTTATCACCGAAAAGCCATGCCGATTCTATGAATTAGCAAACCGGCAGGAGGCGCAGTTTGATTGTCATCCTGAGCAAGCGTTCTTCGTGCAGCGAAGGATCTGGGCGATGCCGCGCGCAAATTACCCGCTTGGCTCGCCTCTTTATCAAACTGCACGAGTACTGGATCGAAGACGTCGCCATCGCTAACGCTCCGTCGCTACGCTTTTTGCCTGACTCGCGCAGCAGCCGGAATCTCGCGCGGGCAAATTGCTGCTTATCGGCAATCCCATTGTGCAAACCGAGCAGCCGGGCAACGCTTATCCCGAGCTGCCGAATGCCCCGGCACAGATGCAGAACATTCAGAAATATTTCTCGCCCAGTCAGCAACAAATCTTCGCCTGCGATCGAGCCTCACCCGCTGCATACCTCAGCAACCATCCCGAACAGTTTTCCTACATTCACTTCGTCGCCCACGGAACCGCCAGCCGCGCCAGCCCGCTCGATTCCGCAATCATTCTAAGCACGAATCCTGCTGCGACCTCCGCGGCTCAGGACGACTCCTTCAAGCTCTACGCCCGCGATATTATCGGCACGCCTCACCTGCACGCCGAGTTGGGTTACGATCTCCGCCTGCTACAGCACGGGCAAGCGCACATATTCGGGCGACGGACTTGTAGGCCTGTCCTGGGCTTTCCTGCGGGCGGCGCGCACAACGTCATCGCCGCTTTGTGGGAGGTCAGCGACGCGTCTTCCCCCGAGTTGGTCGACAAATTTTACGGAGAATTGAAACGGGGAAAAAGTCCGAACCAGGCCCTGCGAACAGCGAAGCTCCTGCTGCTTCACAGCAATCAATTTCATAGTCCCTTCTACTGGGCGCCGTTCCAGCTTTACAGGGGATCGTAGCCCGCCATTTCGGACGGCGAGCTTAAACAGAAAGCCCGCCTACAGAAGTTTCATCTCGCGAGTTTCAAACCATCGCAGCCGCACACATCACCGCTGCTGCGCGTTCGTCGCGGTCACCTTCGCAGATCTCGAACAGAGGCTCCACATTTCTGGCTCGTAGTGCCCGGCGCATTTCCTCGGGAACGTTCTTCAATCGCAGATAAACTCCTGCCGCCTGCAGCGCGATCAACGCGCCAACTCCCGACCAGTCAACTTTCGTCAGGCCGCCAAGATCCAGAGCAATATCATGCCCATAATGTCCCAAGGCTGCGCACAACAAACCATTTTCTCCGCCGGCTGCGAGCTCGCCCGCACAAACCAGGGTCACCGCTTCTCGCGCGCGTTCGACCGTAACCTTCAACACAGAGTCATCCTTTCGCTTCAGCTTTCTGTTCACTTCCTGATTCTCGAAACGGGCCGCAGCGGCCGCGCATCTGCCGAAATTTCTCACGCTCCTCCGGGGTCATACGCGCCCAGCGCTCCATCATGCGTCGCCGCCAGTACACGTGCGGGCGGGGCCGTCCGCGCCCCCCCCCGAACAGAATTTTGCTGAGAATCAAAATTCCCAGCGCCTGCCAGAACGTGATCACATGCCAGCCAAACAGGGCCGGCATGAGCCAGTTCCACAGCCCCATCACAACGAAGCTGAACGCGGCTAAAAACAGCACCGCGATCGCCGCAAACTTCAATATTCTTAAGGTTCTTCTCATAGCTCGGTCCCAAACCTTTCCTGACTATCCTTCTATGAACTCGCCGTAGATGGCCTGCAGCCGCCCACGCAGATGCAGGACCGCATAATGCTTGCGCGAAAGCAGCGTGTTCACGCTCACTCCCGTCTGCGCCGCAATCTCCTTGAAGCTGTAGCCCATCAATTCGTGGGCTACGAAAACTTCGCGCTGTTCCTCGGGCAACTCATCTAAAGCCGCATCCAACTCATGCGCCAGTGCGCTGCGGACGTATTCCGCTTCCGGCCCGGCATCGCGCGACGGAAGCATCTGTTCGAGCTGCAGCAAATCGCCATCTTCCCTCGGCGCTTTGGGCTCATCTCTTTCCGCTTCGCGTTGCTTTCTGCGAAACAAGTCGATGATCCGGTTGCGCGCCACCCGAAACAGCCAGGCCGTCACCTGCTCAACCGGCCGCATCATCCGGTAGGCTTCGATCAACTCGTAGAAGACTTCCTGCAGAATGTCTTCGGCGTCGCTCTGATCGGCCACGCGCCGGCGAATAAAGCGGCGCAGCCCGGCGTATTCCCGGTCGATAGCGTCGACAATGTGCTGGTCTTGCTCGGTCATCGGCCATCGCCTTCTGAGCGCCTCCTCCATCCATATCTGTAGACGATTGAGCGGCGAAAATATTGTTTCGTATTTGGCGGCGAAAGCGTCATCACCACCGCGCCGCCGGCCTTAAGCGTGGCGATTCGATCAAGATCAGGGGGCAACCATGAGCAGAGTGGCTGAAAACAAAGTGGCGGCCAGGACCAGGGTCGTCCGGGCGGCAACGCCTCAAGCGGCAGTTAGCGCCGCGATCACGTGATGGCCGCCCCTCGAGCTTGTCGGGGTGGCGCACGATTCGCACGCTGCTTCTTATGCGCATCTCAGCCAGCGTCTTGAAAAGGGTATGGTGTTGCGTCGGAGACAGCAGCGGGTACGTTGTTGCGGCCGCTTTCAGTCGCTTCCCACCAACCGCGGTCGCGGCTGGCTGTTCCGCGGCCCCCTCATCGCTTCCAAAAATATCTGGTTCTGCTCCGGCGTTCCGACGGTTGCGCGAATGCAGTTGGGCGCGCCCCAATGCCCCAGCGGACGCACCGCCACTCCTTGCTCGCGCAACTCATTCGCCAGAACTTCCGCATCTTCGTTCACGTCGCAGCACAAAAAATTCGCCGATGTCTGTGTTACCCGATATCCAAGGAGTTCCAATTCCCTCCCGAGAAACCTAGCTTGCACGGCATTGTTCTCAACCACGCGACGAATATGCCCGGCATCGTCCAGCGCCGCCATGGCCGCGGCCTGCGCCAGTGAGGGCACGGAATACGTGTTGCGCATGCGGGCGCAATATCCCAGCAACTCCGCCGGCCCAAGCCCGTAACCCACGCGCAATCCCGCCAATCCATGGGCTTTCGAAAAAGTTCTTAGCACGACCGCGCTCGCACCCTGCCGTAGATAATCGAGCGAGCGCGAGTAGTTCATTCGCCTCAAGGACGCAAAGTACAGGGCAAACTCGTAATAAGCCTCATCCAGAACCACCACCACGTGCTGCGGCACTCGCGCCAGAAACTGCTCAACTTGTTCCGCTTCCACCATGGTGCCAGTCGGATTATTCGGGTTCGCCACAAACACGATGCGCGTGTTCGCATCGATGGATGCCAGGATCGCCCGCAGATCAAAGCAGTCATCTCGCATCGGCACTTCGCGCAACCGCGCTCCCGCTGCATGAACCGCCATTGGATACACAATAAACGAACGCTCGCTGGTCACCGCATTCAACCCCGGTGCGAGCAGCGTCTGGCAGAGCAGGCTGAGCATTCCCGTCGAGCCCGCCGTCACCAGCACCTGTTCAGGAGGCAATCCGTGATGCTCCGCCAGCTTTAATCGCAGCTGCGTGCAATCGTCATCCGGATAAAGACTGCTCGACGCGAGCGCGCTTCGCATCGCGTCCAGCGCCAGGGGCGAAGGCCCGAATGGGTTTTCGTTGGAGTCCAGCTTGATTACTGCGCGGTGCTCAACCGGTTGTCGCACAACAAAGGGGAAATTCGTTGTGCCCATCTCGCGCGCCGGCTTCGAAACCAAATCGAAAAAGCGGCTCATGCTTGCCGCACATGATGCCACGGAAAGGTTCATTTGTGCCACCGAATTTGTTCACCGGCACTGGCCCATTTTGGAGTGTCATTCGGAGCAGCGCTCTTTTGCGACGCAAATTAGCGCGCGCTTGCTTCGCCTCCTTTTTGACGGTTCACTGCCGTTCGCAGACGGTCCACTTCCTGCCTGGTCAGTTCTCGAAATCCTCCCGGCGGCACATCCAGGGTGAGCGGGCCATAACGCACGCGCTTGATCTTCTCGACCGGGTGGCCGACCTTCTCGAACATGCGCCGAATCTCGCGATTTCGGCCTTCGATCAGCGTCACTTCATACCACGGATTGTTCGCTTCTTTAATGAGCTTGATCCCCGCCGGCGCGGCACGCACTCGCCGCCCATCATCAGTCGCAATCGAAACGCCTGCACGCAGTTTTTCGAGTTCTTCATTGCTCGGCGTGCCCGCGAGCTTCACCACATAAGTCTTCTGCACCTGCGACGCCGCTCTCATCAGCTTATTGGCAAGCGCGCCATCATTCGTCAGCAGAAGCAATCCTTCACTCCCGTAATCCAACCGTCCTACCGGATATACCCGCTTTTTCACTCCGCGAATGAGTTGCATCACCGTCGGCCGGTTCTCCGGATCGCTCACCGTTGTCACGTAGCCTTTGGGTTTATTCAGCAGCAGATAAACATGATGCTGTGCACCGTGCAGCAGCTTTCCGTCGACGCGAATGTGGTCGGTTTCCGAGTCGGCTTTTGTCCCGAGTTCGGTGACCACGCTTCCATTGATCTGGACGCGGCCTGAGGCAATCAGTTCCTCGGCTTTGCGCCGCGATGCGAGCCCAGCTGCGGCAATAATTTTTTGCAGGCGCTCGGTAGACATGTGGAAGCGCGGTGCATCAGCGCCGCGCTATGATTCATAGCCGGGCACGCCCGCAGGCGTGCCCAAAGAATTTCCCTGAGAGCGGCATCCCCCCGCTCTACGCACTCGACTTCAAATCTGCATCCGTCACAACCGCTTCCGCTGGACTCTCCCCATCGGACGATGCCTCAACCACTCTCCCACTCACCTCCGCCGGCATTAAGTCTGATTGAAACGACTCGGCCACCAGCTTCTCGAATTCTTCCATGCTGGGCAGCTCGCTCACATCTTTCAACCCGAATCGCATCAGGAATTCCTTTGTCGTCTTATACAGAATCGGCCGCCCAATCACGTGTTTGCGCCCTGCCGCCGTGATCAGCTTGCGGTCAAGCAACGTCGCGATCACGCCACCGGAGTCCACGCCGCGAATCTCGCTGATCTCCGGCACGGTCACCGGCTGCTTGTAGGCGATCACTGCCAGGGTCTCCAACGCGGGCAGCGATAACCGGATCGGAGGCTTCAAGCTTTTCGCGAAGTTGCGCACCAGTTCGTGCTGCTCCGGCTTGGTCGACATGCGATATCCGCCCGCCACCTGTCGAATCTCAATCCCATGATCCTGTGAAGCGTAATCGTCAGTCAGTTCTTGCAAGACCGCGCACACGCGCGATTCTGTCTCGGCCTCGTCCTCCACGCCCTCGGCCATGATCGAATCCTTCACCAGCGCCGCAATTTGCTCGGCCGTGATCGGCGTTTCCGCCGCATAAATAATCGCTTCGAGTTGTGCCTTCAGGCTCATAAATTGTTATTCCGAGTCATCCCGAGCGAAGCCGCTTTCTTCCGGCGGAGCGAAGGTTCCGTGGCGTAGCGGCCATCCCTCGCCTACCTCCAGTCATCCCTCACCGCCGCCTGCTCCGCCATGAGTGATTCGAAACCGGTATGCTTTCGCACCGCAATCTCTCCGAACAATCGATCCTGCCTCACCTGAATGGCCTGCAGCCGCACCAGTTCCAACAAGGCAAGAAACATGCACACCAGCGCCTGCCGCGATTCCAGGCGCCTCAGCAACTGTTTCAGCCGGATCGGCCGCGTTTCCAATTCCAGCCGTTGGCGCAAGTAACGAATCATCTGCCCGACCGTCACCGTCTCTTCATCCACGTTGATGATCGGCCGCGTGCGCATGCGCTCCACAATCTGCTGGAATGTCTTGACCAGATCGATCACATCGGTGGCGATCTCAGGCTCCGTGCCTTCAGCATCGATAAACTCTTTGAGCGCCGGATTCGTCAGCACTGCATCTTCAATCTGCTGCTTCTGCAAAAGCATCTGCGCCGCCGCTTTGAACTTCTCGTGCTCCAGCAGCCGGTTCACCAGCTCGGATCGCGGATCGTCAAGCTCCTCGGCCTTCGCCGACGGATCGCGCGGCAGCAGCATTTTCGACTTGATATGAATCAGCACCGCGGCCATATAAACAAATTCCGCTGCCACATTCACATCCAGCTCGCGAATCTTTTCCACATAAGCGAGGTATTGCTCGGTGATGCGGGCAATCGGAATGTCGTAAATATCGATGTCCTGCTTCCGAATCAAATCGAGCAGCAGATCGAGCGGGCCCTCATAGACATTCGTCACCGCAACTGCGAATGGCGAATCGCTGTCTTCTTTTTTGTCGCTGTTTGCCGGAGCGGTATGCGCTGGCGAATGAGGCTGCGCGCTGTGATCGCGGTCGACAGCCACTAGAGGTGCCAGATCCGCAGTTACGTCGATCGATCTCGCAACGTTCTCTCTTAGGCTATTTCCCATTGTTCGCCGGGGCCTCATACGCAAGCGACATTCCCATGGCCGCGCGCACATCTTCCATCGTGGCAGATGCCGCCTTTCGCGCCCGTTCCGTGCCCGCTTCCAGAATATCCCAAGCCAGCCGCGGATTTTCCTCAAATTTCTTGCGCCGCTCCTGCATCGGACTCAACAATTGCACCAGCCCATCGGCTGCCCAACTCTTGCATTCAATGCATCCGATGCTCGCCGAGCGGCAGCCCTCGTTCACTTTCGCCATGGTTCCTTCGCGGCTGAAGATTTTGTGGAGATCGCCGACCGGACACACATCCGGATTGCCCGGATCCGATCGTCGCACCCGCGCCGGGTCGGTCACCATCGTCTTCAATTTCCGCCTTACCGCCGGCTCCGAATCGGTCAGCAGAATCGTATTGCCGTACGACTTCGACATTTTGCGCCCGTCCGTTCCCGGCAACTTTGGCGCGCGGGTCAGCAGCGATTGCGGCTCAGGAAAAACATAATGACGACGCTGCAACTCCTCCTCGGTGACTGAGGGGCCGGCGTATCCGCCAATGTCTTTTCTTGCATAAAATCCATTGAACCGCCGCGCAATCTCGCGCGTCAGCTCGATGTGCGCCACCTGATCTTCACCCACCGGAACCACATCAGCCTTGTAGATCAGAATGTCTGCCGCCTGTAGCACGGGATAGCCGAGAAACCCATAGGTCCCCAGATCCTTATCCTTAATATTTTGCTGCTGCTCCTTGTATGTCGGCACGCGTTCCAGCCAGCCGAGCGGAGTGATCATCGAAAGCAGCAGATGCAGTTCGGCATGCGCCGGAACATGCGACTGAATGAACAACACTGATTTCTCCGGATCAAGCCCCGCCGCCAGCCAGTCGAGCGCAACCTCCAGGGAATTTTCTTTCACTCGCGAAGTGTCAGCGTAGTCGGTGGTCAGCGCGTGCCAGTCGACGATGACAAAAAAACATTGGTACTCATCCTGCATGCGCACCCAGTTGTCGAGCGCGCCGACGTAGTTGCCCAGGTGCAATTTTCCGGTGGGACGCATGCCGCTCAGCACGCGCTTACGCATTTTTTGGGAAGATGTCATTTCTCAAGCAGGCAAGACAGAGGTCCAGCGCCACATTCGACACTTGGCTTTATTTGAGGGCACTGTCGATACTACCATGCACGGCGCCGATAACTGGAGCCGCAATGCTTTATAATTCGCCCTCGCTCCACCCGTTACCGCGAAACCCTGCATGTCGCATCTCGCCCGCAAACTTCGCCTTACCGATTACTTCACGCTCGGTTGGGGCACCATGGTGGGCGTCGGCTGGCTCGTTGTTATGGACGACTGGCTCTCGCGCGGCGGCGCGCTGGGTGCGCTGCTTGGCTTTGCCCTCGGCGGTGCGCTGTTGCTTCCCATCGGCTGGGTCTACGGTCAGCTTGTGGCCGCCATGCCCGATGCAGCTGGCGAAATCGCCTACACGGCCGTGGCGTTCTCGCGCCCCATCAGCTTCGCCACCGGCTGGATGATGATGCT
>JASHRB010000550.1 GCA_030037575.1 Candidatus Sulfotelmatobacter sp.
CTATCGGCCCGGCCACCCAAAAAGCCATAGAGCACCGTGGCGTGCACGTGAATGTGGTTCCCAAAGAATATGTCGCGGAATCTGTTGTGCGCAGCCTGACGAGCAAGGTGAAGGGAAAGCACGTGCTGCTGGTCCGGGCCAAGATGGCCCGCGACGTGATTCCCCGTGAACTGCGCAGAGCAGGAGCAAAAGTCGATGTGGTCGAAGCCTACCAAACGATGGCGCCGAAATCATCGCAAACGCGCTTGCAAAGCGCGTTGGGCACTCCCACGCGCCGGCCCGACGTGATCACGTTTACCAGCTCATCGACGGCACGAAATTTTGCCAAATTAGTAGGTTGGCCGGCAGCAAAGCTCTGTCTCGACGGGGTTCAGATGGCGTCGATTGGACCGGTCACGTCTTCGACGCTGCGCGAACTCGGGATGCAGGTGCATATTACCGCAAAGGAATTTACAATTCCCGGCCTCGTCGAAGCCATACGCCGCAAAACCACCCGACAAAACGCTACTCGTTAAGCGAACAACTGCAATCGGCTGGGACAACATGCGCCATCAGAAAATCCGCGACGCGCCGATAAGCGTCAATCTGATTTTCCACGCGAGCAAACCCATGGCCTTCGTTTTCGTAGATTTTGTAATCAACTGTCCCCCGGCGCTTCTTGATGGCATCCACCACTTGCTGCGTTTCTGACTTCGGGCAGCGCGGATCGTGCCCGCCAGCGAGCAACAATAATGGCGCCTTGATCTGATCGATGAAATTAATCGGCGACCGATCTTCATACAGCGCTTTGTTTTTTACCACGTCGCCCATGGTGGCGAGATCCGACTGCTGCAACCCGGGATCTTCATTTTCGATTTCGGTGAACCAGTTTACGAAAGGCACAATCGGCACGCCCGCAGCCCAAACTTCCGGGGCTTTCGTCACCGCCATCATGCTGAGATAGCCGCCATAGCTCCCGCCCATCACAGCAATCTTTTTCGGATCGAGATAGCCCGTCCGCTTGATCCAATCCACGCCGGCGAGCACATCCTGTAAATCGCCACCGCCCATATCGAATAAATTCGCATTCTCAAAGTCTTTTCCATATCCGCTCGAGCCGCGATAGTTGGGAGCGAGCACCATGTATCCCTGGTTGGCCGCATATTGGATGAAGCGGTTGAAGGAATTCATCGATTGCGATTTCGGCCCACCGTGAATGTAAACAATGGCTGCATTCTGCCCGTTGCGCGCCATGTTGAACGGGACATAGAGAAATGCGGAAATGGTCCACTTGCCGTCGCGGCTGGGATAGCGGACCAGAGAAGGTTCGACCATGTCTTCGGAACGGATTCCGGCAACCAGCGAATGGGTGACCTCAATCGACTTACCGGTTGCCAGCGAATACACCCAAAGATCGCCGGGAGCGGTTGGACCGTTGTGGTTATAGAGCAGGCGTGAACCGTCTTTGGAAAATGCGTGGTGTCCGCCAGATGTTTCGTTGACGCCTTTCGGGATGTTGAGCGCCATGGATTCGCCGGTGGCAAGGTTGTGCAGGTAAATATCTTCGTTGCCGTCGAGGTTGGCGCTGAATGTAACGTGCTTGCCGTCGGGAGAGAATTCCCCGCCGCGGATTTCCCATTGGTCGTGAGTGAGCCACGAAATCTTCCTCGCTGCTATGTCGATGATTCCGACATTCTCGTAACCATTGGCCGCGTTGGCGGTGAACAGAACGCGCTTGCCGTCGGGCGAAATATCGTTGGCAAAATACAGTTGTTCGCCGTCGTGCGGAGTCAGCAAGGTGCTCTGCGCTGTGGCCACGTCGGCGATGAGGATGTTGGAGTCCGTTCCTTTTGCCTGCTCCTGCGAATAGATGATGTACTTCTCATCCTTCGACCAGATCGGACTGGAATTGCGCTTATCCTGCGGGGTGGCGGTGGTGAGATGTCTCACCTCGCGCATCAGCGTGTCGTAAACATCGATCTCGGTCGCAGCAGATGTTTTCGGTTTGACAAGATAGGCGAGATAGCGCCCATCCGGCGACCAGGTCGGATCGGTTTCAGCGATTTGGCGCGTGCTGGTCAGGTTCACCACACGGCCGGTCTTCGGCGAGACCAGAAAAATATCCCAAAGTTCCTCGCCCTCATAATCGGATTGATACGCAATCCACTTTCCATCGGGCGACCACGCCGGCGAAGCCTGTCGCTGATCACTCACGGTGAGCTGCATCGGCCAACCGCCTTCCGCCGGCAGCAGCCAAAGATTGTTGCGCCCGCTCATGTTTGAAATGAAGGCGATGCTCTTGCCGTCCGGCGACCACGTGGCGCCGCCGATCTGCCGCGTCATATAGAGCTTTTCGATGGTCAGGCTTTTGGGTTCGACCTCGGCGTTGGGCTTCGAGGTTATTTGCTTTGGATCGGTAATGGCGTGCGGCGCACCAAGAGTCTGAGCCGCGACGTTTCCAGCAAGAACACTATTCATAAGGAACAAGATAGCGAACAGAATGAGAGTGCGCATGGGACGGGGTTTTGAGTTCGGAAGTTGAAGTGTAGCAGAGTTGACACAAGTCGATTAGTCGAGTCCACTAGGCCTTCGCGTCTTTGTGCGTCTCCACCGTGCTCCAGGTTTTGTCGCTCGCATGACAAATGTTTTCGAGCAGGCAATCGCCACACCCCGGCTTGCGCGCATAACACCGTCTGCGGCCGTGCCAGATGATTTGATGCGAAAATAAAATCCACTTTTCACGCGGAATGATTCGCATCAAGTCCTGTTCAATCTTCTGCGGGAGATTATTTCTCGTCAGCTCCAGCCGCCGGGACACGCGATGCACATGCGTATCGACAACCACGCCGTCAGCGATCTTGAACCATGTGCCGAGCACCACGTTCGCAGTTTTTCGAGCTACTCCGGGAAGCGCGAGTAGATCCTTCATGTTCATGGGAACCTGACCGCCGAAATCGGCAACTATCTTCTTTGCCGCGCCCACCACCGATTTCGCCTTGTTGCGAAAAAATCCCGTCGAGCGGACATCCGGTTGAAGTTCCTCGGGCGTTAGCGCCGCAAAGGCCTTGACCGTCGGATATTTGCGAAACAGTTCCGGGGTAACTCGGTTGACATTCACATCTGTCGATTGCGCCGAAAGAATGGTCGCGACCAGAAGTTCCCAAGCAGTGCCATGGGTCAATGCGCAGGTCACGTCGGGATAAAGCTGATCGAGTCGCTTTAGAATTTCGGCGACGCGCTCGTGAGCAACGGGATCGTAAGTCCGCGTGTGCTTCGGGTGTTTCCCGGCGGCCTTCCCTTCGCCTCCGGCGGTTCGCGCCTGCGCACGAGAATTGTTGCTGGGCTTCGCTGGGGCGCCAACCCTTTTCTCGGAAGCGACGGCTCGCGTCACCTTGTCCTGGCCACCGGGGCGAGCGGGTCGGCGCGGAGTGATCCCGCGTGGCGGCATATCGATCTCCCCCCTTCGCTGTTCGGGTGTAAGTCCATCATGTTAGCAGACGACCATGTCGCCACGTGCGCCACCGCCTTTGTCCCGAAGTAACCAACCGTGGAATTGACTCGTATCCGCTGGCTAGATACTCTGGATCCAAGCCTTGGAATCTGAGCGATACCATCGATGCCGGTGAGTTCCATCCAACTCGGGCAAGTGTGGCGCAATGATGCCGACGGCCAGGACTACCTCGTCACCAAGGTGTACAGCGAAGTGTTCGCCCAGTATGCAATGTTGCGGCCGGCTGGAATTGCCGCTCCGGACGCCCCCACGGTGCGAATTAAGGTCAACAAGACACCACAGGGCGCTTCGCTGCCCGGATACACGTTTACCCAGGACGGGTCGTTCTAGGAGTCTGTCCGAGAAATCATTTGTCGGCTGACATGTTGTGG
>JASHRB010000551.1 GCA_030037575.1 Candidatus Sulfotelmatobacter sp.
CCGCCCGGGGCGACACGCGCAACGAGCTTCATGCCAAGGTGGGGCGCCTCCGATCAGAAGCCGAGACTACGTCGTTTGTTGACCTATCACGATTCCTGAATGCACAGCTCCAGAATCCCATCGTGCGGGATGACAAGAAACTGCGGCTGTGGTGCTTGATCGCCAAGGGCTACACCGATATTGAGATTGACTATCGAGGTGCGAAGCGAGATTGGTTGCAGGCTCAGGAGATTGCGAATGCGGTGGGCGAAAAGCAATGGGCAACTCGGGCTTCCGGGGAATTGGGCCTGATCGCCTTCCTTGAAGGAAATCCCGGACGAGCCGCGCGGCTGCTGGGCAGCGCACTGCTCTCGACGATGGCTAGCGGCGACACAGGGGCTCAGATCCGGTTCTTGGAATTGATAGGCAGAGGCTTCGAAGAGGCGAATCGCCATGCTGAAGCCCTGAGATTTTTCGAGAGAGCAATCAAGCTTGCGGATGCGGACAAAGACTCCGGTCTGCCGTTCATGGCATACGAGGGGAAAGCACGCGCTCTGGTCGCCATGGGAAAAGCGGAAGAGGCAAAGGCGGTGCTTGACGACGCACTCGGTAAGGCTCGATCACAACAGAAGCGAGGTCATGAGGCGGAGTTGTTGATCTTGCTAGGAAGCTTGGCTTCGCAAACGGGCGACAGGAAACAGGCCATCGCCGATCTAGAAACTGCAGCCCAATTCTCAAAGCGAGTGGAATTGTTCCGCATGGAAGCCGACGCCATGTTCGAGTTGGCAACGCTTTATCGCGATGCCGGCGATCTCCCCACGGCGGAGGAACGTGCTACAGATGGCCTAGACGCGAGCCAACGTGTCGGCGACCGTTACTATGTGCCTCGTAACCTGACCATCCTAGCCGACCTGAAGGCGCGCCGCGGTCGGGTTCGCGAAGCCAACGCCCTTTATGAGCAGGCCGAAGACGTGATTGAAAGCATGCTGGTCAGCGTCGATGAGCCGTATTGGAACAGTTCGGTTGCCGCTTCGATGAGTCAAACGTACTTGCAACATTTTGAACTGGCCGCCAAGAGCGGCGATGTGCCAGGCGGTTTCCACGTTTTGGAACGCGTTCGTGGGCGGACTCTGGCTTGGGCCCTCGAAGACAGGAAGGCCTTTCCAATCGCCGAGTCTGGACAGACAGCATCGCTCGAAACAGATCTTGCGGGTCTCCAAGTACAACTGATGCAAACCAACAGCGCAGAAAAGCGCGAGCCACTGATGGATAGATTGGTCGAATATGAGCGGCGGCTTGGGCTGGCTTGGACCAAGGACGATGCTCCCGACCGTGGCCTGCCGGTGCAACCTGCATCACTGTCGAAGGTCCAAGAAGTCCTGAAATCAGACGAAGTGCTTCTGGAGTACGTTCTGGATGACCCGACTTCCTTCTGTGTCGTAGTTTCTCAAAAAGGAGCACACGTCCGCGTGCTGCCAGTTGGACGCAAGGAGATCGAGAATCTGAGCCAGCGATTTATCGGCAAAATTCGCGCCAAGCTCACCGCCGCAGAACTTTCAAAGCAGCTCTATGCGATGCTGGTGAAGCCCATCCCGGAAGCAGCGACAGCAACCCGCCTTATCATCGCACCGGATGCAATCTTGAACCTGCTTCCCTTTGAGGCGCTTCGCGATGCTCAGGGCGAGTACCTCTTGAAGTCACGCGTCATAAGCTACGTGCCTTCCGGCACGATCTTGAACGCGCTTCGCCGCGCCCAGAAACAGAAGCCTCTTCCCAAACCCCTTCTCGCGGTCGGTGATGTCGAGTACGAGGACCAAGGCGGCTCGGGACGGAGAATTCCGCCTTCCGCCTCTATCCGTGGCCGGATTGAGCGCGGGATTGCGGATCTCTCGGGGATCGGCCTTCACGACCTTCCGGAGACGCGAGCGGAGGTCGAGGCAATCGGTAAAATTATTGGACCGCAAGCCGTCATATTGCTTGGCAAGGATGCCACCGAAACCGGATTTAAGAAGCAACCCCTTGACCAGTTTCGGGTCTTGCATCTGGCTGTTCATGGATTCGCGGACACGCAGGACCCAGAACGGTCGGCGCTGGTGTTGGGTCTCGACCCACAATCGGCGGATGACGGTTTGCTGCAGGTGCGAGAGATCATAAGACTACGATTGAATGCCGAGCTCACTACCCTGTCCGCCTGTGATAGTGGGGTTGGCAAACTGCAGGGGCAAGAGGGCATCAGCAACCTGGTGGAAGCATTTCTAGTGGCTGGATCAAAATCGGTTGTAGCCAGTCTCTGGAGCGCAGACGACACCTTCGCCAGTGTGTTAATGGAACAATTCTACCGGCACTTGGCTCAGGGCGAAGATACCAGCTCTGCTTTGCGAAATGCGAAGCTTGACCTGCTCGCGAAATATGGCAACCAAGTAAGCCCCTCCTATTGGGCGGCGTTCATCGCCGTCGGCGAGACTTCAACCCCGATGCGACTCAAACACCAATGAATTTGACTCTTGCACAGCGGACGAAGATCTTCGACAAAGTCTGCCGACTGGTGGACACGAAGCATTTCAATCCCGGTATGAACGGAGTGAATTGGGACGCTTTGGCTCGGGACCGCAGGGATGAGATTCTCGGGTGCGTCGACCCGGAGGTGTTCGAAAAGGAGGTCCACGAACTAGTGGCCCAACTCAAGACCAGCCACACGGGATTTCGCCATGCGGGGATGCGGAGTATTCCCGCAGGGCACGCTATCAGCGCGACTTTTCAGCAGATCGGCGTAAACGGAAGCGAGCGTTGGATGTTCCAAGACGTGCATCAAGGGGGACCAGCGTTCGCAGCCGGTATACGTCCGGGCGATTTGTTGCTTGAATGCGATGGACGAGAACTTCGGCCGCCCAACGCTTTGACGTTCTCCGTTGGCGAATCGGCGAATCTTCTCATTGAAAAGCTACACGGCGAAATAAAAAAGGTTAACCTTCAATCGCCGCTGCCCAAATCCCAGAAGCACCCGGTCACGGCGCCGCAGGCGGTCACTACCAAAAGGCTCGGCGATGAAATTGGATTGTTGAGAGTCGCAATGTTTCCGGGGGTCATCGGGATCGACGTGGCGAAGGACATCGACCGCGGCATCGCCGCACTGGACGGATGCAGCCGGCTCATCATCGATCTACGCGGCAATACTGGCGGAGGAATCGGCGGGCTACGCTTGATGAGCTATTTGACGTCCGGAAAACTCGAGGTGGGTTACAGTCTCACGCGAAAACGCCGCGAGCGCGGCTATCGCGGTGAGGAACTGACCCGATTCGGACGGATTCCTTCCCACAAGGCGACTCTTTTATGGTTAGCGGCCAGATATGCCTTTGTTGAAAAATCGATCCTCGTGGTCACCGAAGGACTCGGCCAGCAACGATTCCACGGTCGAGTCGTGCTGATAGTGAACGAGCACACCGCGAGCGCGGGCGAGATGGTCTCGGCCTTTGCGCAGGAAAATAATCTGGCAACCATCGTGGGAACGAAAACGCCCGGCCGTCTCCTCGGTGGCAGCGCATACAAGGTTGGTCACGGATACATTCTTGGTCTTCCGGTTGCCGCCTACCTGACCTGGCAAGGACGCATGCTGGAGAACGATGGCATCGCGCCGAAGTTTTTTATGGAGCTTTCGCGAGAAGCATTGAAGCAAGGAAGAGATACCCAACTCGGAACCGCAATCGACGTAGCGAAGGCTCTCTGATCGCAGTGTACCTGTCTGAGTCGAAAACTCTGCTGTAGCCTTTTTCTAGACAGGGTGGATGTTTCTGGTTAGTAAGGTTCGTCCGCTGGATCCTGACAGATGACTTCGTCCCGGCCATCGGAAAATAACAGTGCTTCTATCGGTACGGCGGACTGCACGGATCGCGGCCGTACTAGGGGTCAATTTTTCCCATGGAGTTCGGAACTGCCGTCTGGAGTTATCGTCGGCGCAATGTCTCTGGAATCGGATTTGGCAGCTCAAGCGCAAAGCGGCAATTCCATTTGCGTCGGTTGCGTGCGAGGGGCCTCATATCTACGGAGAAAGGCCCGCACGAACTCGTTAACCAATCGTGATTCACTTTCGGCGCGCATGATTACACACGTTTTGAATTGCAATGAGGCACTCGAAAGAGGCTTTACTACTACGCTCGCAGCATTAGAACCCATAGCAGCAGGTTTGGTGAGGATGGCCACCCCAGCGTGCTCCGATACCAAGTGCACAGCCTGTTGGGTAGTGATTATGAGGTGGACGTGTTTCGGGGCGATTCCATCCACTTGAGCTGCATCCATGATCGCATCATGGACTACGGGATGAACTCGTCGTGCGAACAGAATCCATTCATCTCTTGCCAAGTCTTGCAGGGTGATTTGTTGTTTTCCGGCCGCCGGATGGGTTTCCGGTACAGCCGCATAGAGCGGTGTCTGGGCGATCGCCACCGCTGTGATTTGAGAGTTTTCAAGTGGTGCCGTGACAAACGCCAGATTCAATTCGCCCACGATCACACTTCGGACCAACTCGGTTGAGAACTCACTCACGAGTTGAATCCGAAGATTTGGATACAGGGGCAAACGGAGGGCAAGAATAGCCGACACCCAGGCTTGATCGACATCGGGTGAGTGTCCGATGGACAGGACACTGTCATTCCCCTCGTTAGCGGCATGTCCAAACTGAACCGCCCGATCTATATGTAAGAGCGCTAGACGCGCTTCTTCGACGAAAACATGGCCAACATTCGTGAGTTCCACAATGCGTTTATTCTTTCGAGTGAACAGGTGAAATTTATGTCGTGTTTCGATCTCCGTGATCTGTTTACTGAGCGCGGACTGGGTAATGTGTAACCTGTCTGCCGCCCGTGTGAAATTGAGCTCCTCGGCCAAGACAATGACTGCCTGCAAGTGACGGACTTCAACCCTCGGGGACACCGCTCCCAAGCTCCTTCGCCAGTAGCACAGATTTGTTAATGCCCCACATGTAGTCCAGGAGCTGGAAGGGAAGAAAAAATATCACTAAAGAATTCCTGGCCGCACCCTGATCGCGCTATCGGGGGCAAGTAAACCGTTGACAGTTGCCGGTTTCCGATGGCACGCTTTTGTCATCTGGCGATCTAAGTATCAGTCGGGTCGAGGACCTCCGAGATGTCCAGCCGCGAGTTGGGCCCAGAATGGGTTCTTGCAAGGTTTATCTCCCCCACCGCGGGTCATCAGGACGAGATCAGCGAGTTGGTTGTGGTTGCGCGACGACTCTGGCCACGTATTCACGCCCTTGCCAGCAGAGAGCAGCCGGAGAAAACCTCCGAAGAGGCGGTGGCTCTGGCAAGTGAGGTGTGGGAGGGTGTGTTGCAATCCGTCGCGAAAACAATCCAGCGATCCAACCGAAAAAATTGGCAAATAAAAAACACAGAAGCCTATCTTTTCGGCACCTTCCAGCACCGGTTTAACCGGGCTCTCCGAAAGGAACGCAGAAGACGAGAGATAATGTGGCGTCTTCCGACAGGTCGTGAGCTGGAACGGTTCCGACAGGCTCACGATTCGAAGGCTCTGCGCGATCTGGAGCAATCGATCCAGATCAACGAAGCCGTGCGCAGCATGGATGAGTGGACCCGCAAAGTATGGGCCGCTCGGCTATACGGGTACTCGTGGAGGGAAATCGCCCTACATCTGGGTCTGACCGAGCCTCAGGCCAAGCTTCGATTTCGTTACGCAATTGGTAAGCTGCGCGCCCGGCTGGGCCGTGCGGCATGAGTGTCGCTTCGCCGTGACTGGTTTACATTGATCTCTGATCTCTGGCGGTAGACTTGGCCTTTTTGTGACCACTTCAACTGAGGGCAGGCGAATTCTGAAGCAATCGGAAGACTTCAACGCTGAAGAAAAGCGGATGTTGGATCTGCTGAATAGGGGTTTATCCCAAGATTTCCCCAACCCGCAGCGCGTCGGCTGTCCCGACTCTGCGGTCCTCAGAGATATCGCGCTTCACAAAATGCCACTCGCGGAAGCCGACCGCTGGCTCCACCATTTCAGCGCCTGCAGCCCGTGCTTTCAAGAGTTCACACAATTTCGCGAGCGAGTAGCCAACAGGCATGGTCGTGCCCAACTGTGGTTTGGCGCTGCGGCTGTGCTCCTTTTCGCTGTAGCGGGATGGCTCTGGGTCCACCCTCAGCCGACTACGCGCGCCACCGCGGCTGTCGTGCTGGATCTTCGTGCACGCTCGGTTGCTCGCGGACAAAATCCTAGCGAAACCCCTCAAATTCCGCTAGAGATTCCTCGTGGCGCCCAGCGTGTGGTCATGGATTTGCCAATTGGGAGCAAAGAAGGAAGCTACGATGTTGCGCTGATGGGGCACACTGGAACTGAAATCCTCAATACAGCGGCAACAGCGCGGTTAGAAAACCATGTTGTAGTTCTCCGAGCCGATGTTGATTTCAAAAATGTGCGTCCTGGATTATACTTTCTTGGTCTCCGGCAACCTGGTCTGGAGTGGGAACGATTTCCTGTTCGCGTGTTCTGACTTGATGTTTGCTTCCTCTCGGGATGGAATGAGCACGAAGGCGGAGCCGTCTGACCCGGTGATGAGAGATGTGTGGCGCTGACCGGGCAGCGTTCCAGCCAACTGCCCTGCGTCCCTCCTCGCCAAATCCACAACCCACAGAATCGCCAGTGTTTATGAGGCTTTGCGTGATTTGGATGTCCTCTATGAAATTACCGGGGCTGCCAAAAGAGCGCGATTCCTGTCCGCCCTCCCCAAATTTCGGCGCTTCCCTCTACTTCCGCGATGTGCAAAACCGCTTGCGCGCACGGGTCCGGGCGATCCAGATTGTCTTCAACCCGGACAGCAACGTGGATAAAGCTTGTACAGCCGTTTCGCACAGAAATATCTCCGCTGAAAACGTCGGTGTTCGCTGACCTAAGGGCACACTGAACAATGCGCGGTTACTGCTTCTCCTGGTTGCACTTGCACCACGAGCTAATCCTCGCTTCTATTCCGCTGCTTGCTGGGTCGACCGCTTCTATTCCATTTCCAAAACTCCGCCTGCTCCATCGCCCGACGCCGACGCCTGTCTTGTCCGAACCGCGACTGGCTTCACATCCCTTGGTCATGACTAATGCCACCACCCTGCAGCATCCGCGAACGGCCCGCTCGCGATGGGAAGTGATCTGCATCTCTATAATGGCTAGCGGGACCAACCACTTTGGAAGGCCGGATTGTGAATTACGTTCGCAAGACATACACCGGGCCGCTTCAGGCCGTGATTTTGGATTGGGCTGGGACCACGGTGGATTATGGCAGCCTAGCCCCTGTCCGCGTGCTGCAGCAGATCTTTGCCGCGCGAGGAATTCAGGTCAGTGAAGACGAAGCACGCCAGGATATGGGCCTTCTCAAAAAGGATCACATTCGCGCTCTTCTCGGTTATCCACGGATTCGCGCGGCATGGGAAGAGCAACATCGGCATGTCCCCGGCGAGCCGGAGGTGGAAAGCCTGTTTGCTGATTTCATTCCCCGGCAGATAAAATGCCTGGTTCAGAGCGCCGCGCCGATTCCAGGTGCTGTCGAGGCGGTGCGCCGATCGCGCGATCGCGGTCTCAAGATTGGAAGCACCACGGGCTATACACGGCCCCTACTGGAGCTTCTGCTGCGCCACAGTTCCACCCAAGGCTATGCACCTGATTGCGCTCTCTGTCCCGACGATGTGGGAGCGGGACGTCCGCTTCCCTGGATGATTTATGAGAACGCGGTTCGCATGAAGGTATGGCCACTCGAAGCCATCGTCAAGGTGGGCGACACGATCAGTGATCTTGAGGAAGGCTTGAATGCCGGTACATGGGTCGTCGGGGTCGCACAGACTGGCAACATGATTGGGGTGACGGAAGAAGTATGGCGGGACTGGCCGGAATCAGAACGATCAAAGCGCCTGCAAGATGCGCGGGACAAACTGCTGACCGCCGGCGCGCACTATGTGATCGAGACGTTGGCCGATTTCGATGGAGTACTCGATGAAATTGAGGCGCGGCTGCGGGCAGGCGAGCGGCCATAGTCTCTTCGCCCGCGCATCGCGGAACCATCCCCGGGCAACGACGACTATCAAAGCCGGCCGGTTATTGTGCTGGCAGGTGCTGACCATCGCACTCATGCTGGTCGATTACTCCGCTTATTATGTTGGCCGCTCGGATTATTTCGTGGCGCTAACCGTTGATCGCGGACGAGTTAGCCGCCCGCGGCCCTGCTGCCGACTTTGTGCCCATTGGCCTGAGTGCTAGTCGCTCGCTTGGAGTGAGGGCGTATGCCGCGGGCAAGTTTTCCGCCGGTGCCACCTCTGACTTTTGGGGGGGCAAGCGCAACTTTCTCGGCAGCTTGATTGGCTCCGCGGCCTTCACTCTGCTGTTCGCACGGGCGGGCTGCCATTGTTTACTCTGGCCCGGATCGGCACCGCCAGGTCCAGTCGCTCGCCTGGGAAGGCATGATGGAAGGGCGCTTTTCCCATACTCGCAGTCGTGATTTGGCTCTCCAGTCTGGCTGCGCCACTGTTTCGCCATGGCCTTGGGACCAAAGCGATGATCCCTGAAGCAGACCAACTGAGGGCTACGCGGTGACGGAGGCAACTCCCATCTCTTCCAGAACCCGCCGCATCTTCTTGAGCAGCGCCTCGACGTCCGGCGGAGACAACTGCCCAATGGTCCCTACTCGAAAACACGGCTCGGCCGTCAACTTGCCGGGATAAATGATGAACCCCAATTCACTCAGTCGCGCGCAGAAGTCTTCAAAGCGAAACCGAGGGTGGCTCGGATAACGGAACGTAGTGATGATGTAACTCTGGTCCTCAGGTGCAAGATACGCCTCGAAGCCCATTCCCGCCATCCCGCCCATCAAGGCCGTGTGGTTCGCGCGATAGCGCGCGGCCCGGCCGGACACGCCGCCCTCCATTTCCAGTTCGAGCAAAGCCTGATAGAACGCCAGCAGTGCGTGCGTTGGGGGAGTGAAGCGGAATTGGCCGTCGGACTCGAAGCCTGCCCACTGCGCGTACAGATCGAGGCTCAACGTGCGTGCCCGGCATTTCGCTTCGAGTAGCCGATCGCGCCGCGCCAGCACGAAGGCGAAGCCGGGGACGCCTTCGATGCACTTGTTCGCCGAAGAAATCAGGAAATCGACGCGGGTCGCGGCAAGATCCACAGGTATGGCTCCAAAGCTGCTCATGGCGTCAACGATGTACACGGCTCCTGCGCCCTTGGCCACGGCTCCGATTTCTTCAATGGGATTCACTATGCCCGTGGTCGTTTCGCAATGGACCACCGCCGCGTGTGTTATGCCATGCGACGCCGCGAGACGCTCTTCCACTGCCTTCGGCGAGATTTTGCGGTTTTCCGCCGTCTCCAATGTCTCGGTTTCAATCGCGTGGATGCGCGCCATCTGCGTGATGCGGCGTCCGTACGCTCCGTTCACCAGCACCAGCAGCTTGCCCTCGCGGGGGATCGCCGAGGAAATCACCGATTCGATGGCGAAGGTGCCGCTGCCCTGCACGAGGACGCATTCGTATGCACCCCCGTTGTTTGGGGCGGCCGCTCCTCCGATCGTCAGCAAGCGCTCACGAATCTTGCGCACCGTCCCCAGGAAATCGCGGTCGCGCGAGCCTGCGTCGTGCAACATTGCTCCCTTTACCGCCGCGCTGGTGGTGAGCGGCCCGGGAGTGAACAACAACTTTCTGCTGGTCATAATGGAAGTGGTCCCTCTCTCGCCGCGAGATACTAACATGCGGTAAAGCGCCGTACCCGATGTGGCGCCGTAAAACGTTTTACTCTTTCCTCGACAGATCGGTCATGTGGCCCGTCGGCCACGGAAGTGATCCGGGTACCGGCTTACCGCGATTCGTAATGACAAGTCTTAGGAAGTCGACTTCTCGACCGAACTTCCGGAGCGCCGTTTGATCGGTACGGGGACGGCGCTCACCCGCCGACCCCTGCCACACCGCCGCGTACGGGTCCGGGCGCGGCCGTTCGAGTTGGTTGCGCTAACCGCCATCGATGAATGTCGCAACTCCGGCGAGTGGAAGTAAGCCTGGCAAAGCCCCACCGGAGAGGGCCTGGGCCCGAGCAAGATACCAGGGGGCCGAGTCCGCCGCAATCACTTGGCCGGTTCCCAGCCTTCGGGCAAGATATCAAATGCCAGCGTGTCCCGGTAGGCGAACTCATTGCCCTCCAGCACGGCCACCGGCGTCAACATGTGCCAGAGACGGTCATCGTCGAAAATGTAACACTCCCCCGGCTCGTGCATTGTGAAGCGATCCATCTCGTGCTTGTCATTGTCAGTTATGATAACTTCGCCGCCCTGCGCCCCGCAGCGGCTCAGTAGATGCGTGGCGATGTATTTCTCGCCGTCTTTGTGCAGTCCTGGCGGGCTTGTATCGCACGGCCGGCGCGGCGTAGCGGTAAACCGGATCACGTGCATGTTCACTAAATACCTCGTGGCAATATGCGAGAGCGGCAGATATTGCAGGTGATAAGCAATCATCTTGCGAACCCCCATGGACTCGGCGATTTCCTGGGGCAGCGGAGCGTACTCACGCGCCTGGCCACCGAGCGTGGTGTTGTATTTTTTCAGCTGCACGTAGGGAGTACTATCTTCGATCGGCCGTACCTTCACGCCCCCCTCGACGATCTCTGCCCTGAGCCGGTTTAACGAACGACGGCGGTCGCCTCCGTCGTAGTACTTGTCTCTCGGCAGGGACCAGGCCGCATGGGCTAGCGTTTCCAGCGCGCACGCCACCTCCAGGTCGATTCTGAGCGGCTGCCGACTGAATCCCCGCTCGACGAGTTCGTTTCGCAGCCTGGCATTGGCTTCAACCGGAATGAAGTCATCTTGGCTCATGATTTCTCCTGATAGGGCTTCTGCTCTGCCGTCGCTAACTCTCGGCTCCGGTCGGACCGCCAAAACTGATTTAGTTTCCGGCTGGCACTCCTCCGTATTTTTCCAACCATTTGAGCTCTTCACGCACTTTAATCTTTCCGTGCCAGGGATTCTTGTCAAGCGAGTGGCCTTCGCCGGGAAAAATCAGAAGCGCGTTCGGGATGCCGAGCGAGTAGAGAGCGTGTTCGAGCAGATAGTCTTCGAGTACGGCGACGCGAATGTCCTCGGCGCCAGCAACCATGTGCGTGGGCGTGCGGACTTTGTCGATCTGGAAGATGGCGGCTTCGTCGTGGTAGCGTTGCGGGGCTTCCCA
>JASHRB010000552.1 GCA_030037575.1 Candidatus Sulfotelmatobacter sp.
GATTGAGCGCGGCGACGGCCCGCGCTTCCTGCTCAAAGCGACGAAGCCGCTGGCTTTCTCCGCAAATGCTTCGGGCCGAATTTCACCGCGACAACGCGCCCCAGTCGGGTCTCGCGGAAGCCGCGCCTGCTCGGATAGACACTTCCCGGCGTTTGTCGATGAAACGCATCCTCGCTCTTCTGCCGGAGCGCAATTGCGCTACAAGATTTCAGGGTTTGTTGAGGTGCGCGTCGAACCAGTTGAGGGTGTAGACGACCTTGGCGACTTGATGGCTCGGGCGGCGGCTGAGGCCGTGGGGCTCGCCCGGAAAGCGCACCAGAGCCGATTCGACTTTGAGCAGTTTGAGGGCGGCGTAGTATTGCTCGGCTTCGGATATGGGAGTTCGGAAGTCTTCCTCGCCGGTCATCAGCAGAGTGGGAGTTTTCACGTTTTTCACCAGAGAAATTACCGAGCGCTTCATGTAGTCGTCGGTGTCATCCCAAGGATTGCCGGAGAACCAATATTTCGTACCAAAAGAGGGCAGGTCGGAAGTCAGGACCCAGCTATACCAGTTGATGACGGGATAGAGGCTGGCGGCGGCGCGGAAGCGATCGGTGCGATCGATCATCCAGCAGGTGAGAACACCGCCGCCCGAGCCGCCGGTGACAAAGAGGTTGGTCTTGTCGATGTAGCCCCGGGCGAGAATCGAATCGACGCCGGAGTTGAGGTCCTCGAAATCGTTGCCCGGATAAGCGTGGTGGATAAGATTGGCGAACTCTTCGCCGTAACTGGTGCTGCCCCGGGGGTTGGTGTAGAGGATCACGTAGCCCTTGGCAGCCCAGATTTGTGCGTTGAGGTCGAACCGATCGCCGTAGTTGGAGAACGGACCACCGTGAATTTGCAGGATGAGAGGATACTTCTTGGCGGGATCAAAATCGGGGGGCTTGATGATCCAACCTTCGATTTTACGTTTGTCGAACGAAGAATCGTACCAAATTTCTTCGACCTCGCCGAGTTTCTTGGCGGTGAACAGTTCACGGTTGAGAGAAGTGAGGACATTGACTCGGGGATTGGCCAGCGAGGCGACCGCGACATCGCCGGGATCGGAGGGTGAGTCGTATTGAATGGCGAAGGAGCCGTTCTTGGCCACGCTGAAATTGCCGCCCGCGTTGAGATGCTCGGCGAGAATCTTGGGCGAACCGTCGACGGGCAAGTAGGCGAGCTTAGTGTCGCCCTGATCGGCGTAGTCGAAAAAGATGCCTTTGCCGTCAGCGGCCCAGTGGGGATCGGACACGTCGCGATCCAGTTTGGAAGTGACCGGGTGAGGATCGCTGCCGTCACGGTTGGCGACGTATAGGTAAGTCGTCTGATGGCCCTGGTAGTGGTCGTCGAAGCCGATGTAGGCGATGCGTCTGCCGTCGGGGGAAACGTCAGGGGATTCGTTGGGACCGTTGCGATGGGTGAGTTGCGTGAGGGAACCGTCACTAACGCGGATTTCGAACAGTTCGGTGTGGAGAGGTTCGTACTCGTAGTCAGCGGTGCCATTCATGGAAAAGATGAGAGACTTTCCATCGGGAGTCCAGGAGGCATAGGATCCACCAAACTCGGCGTCACCCCGGCCGTGGGGGAAATTACCGGTGGTGAGTTGACGCGGTGCGCCGCCGTCGGCGGCGATGACGAAAACTTGCGAATAGCCTGGTTTCAGGTATCCCGGGCCGTTGAAGCGGTAGATGAGATCTTCATAGACCTTCGGTGCGTCGGCCCACTTGGCACCCTCCGGTGCGGCCGGAAGCGTGGCGATTTTCGGAGGCGTCGCGGAGACCAGCGAGGTGAAGGCGATCTGCTTTCCATCGGGAGCCCAGGAAATGCCGGCCGGAGCATTTTCGAGGTCGGTGAGTTTGGCGGTTTGGCCGGAATCCATCCAGCGAACATAGAGTTGAGGCTTGCCATCGCGGTCGGAAATAAAGGCAAGACGAGTGCCGTCGGGCGACCAGCGCGGGTAAGAATCGCTATAAGGGCCGGCGCTGAGGGGGCGATGTTCGGAGCCATCGAAATTGACCATCCAGAGGTTGGAGGCACGGCGGTCGGAAGAGATGTCGGCGGACTGGCGGAGGTAGACGATATGCTTGCCGTCAGGAGAGATTTGCGGATCAGAAGCAACCTGAACCCGGAAAACATCCAACGGTTCCAGTCGATTGCCATTTTCCTGGGCCAGGCAGGCCAGAGGGGAAAGTAGAAGAAAAAAGACCACTGCGCCGGTTAGTGAGCGGAAGTGTTGGTACATGGTCGGCTCCTTTCGCGGAGGCATGTTATCACCGAATCCGCCGGCTGTTTTCATCAGCGCCTGACTGGCTTTCGAAAGGAGAGTGCCTTCCCGCCGGTTGGGCGAGGACCGCGAAGCAGGAACCGATCGGCGAGGGCGAACAACAGGCGCTCGGAAACCGACCAAACTCAACCGCGGCACCGCCCGGCGGACGCAACATTGCCATCCGGCGGGCAGTGCAACGCGACCCTGGTTACTCGCTGAACGCCACTCCGCTGAACGCTGCAACGCCCGCCGCGGTTGACGTGGCTACTTGGGTCAAGTCGCCGTAGCTATCGATGGAAAAGACGGCAACATAGGCGTTGCCACCGGCGCTATAGATCGCTGCGAGCCACTTGCCGTCGGGGGAGACCGTGATATCGGTCGGCGATCCCGGCAAGGGCACCGATTTGTAGAACACTCCACCCTGGCTGTCGCTGAAAAAGATGCTGATTGCCTGCCCCGGCGAGTTCCCCGTGTACCAGAGATTGCCTCCACCCTTGGCCACCCAGCAGGGCGCGTTCACGGGATATGCGGGTGTCGGGCCAACCACCGCATTCACTCGTCCGTTCTCGTCAACCACGGCAAAGCTGTCAGGACTGTGTGCCGGAGTGAAGCCCAGCAGGTTGCCCCAGAACGCTTCTCCAAGGGGCACCATGTCTGCGTTGCTGGGCAGGGGGATCGCCGTGCTCGTGCCGTTCAACACGCCGCCTTCCTGCTTGAGCGGAAGTTGCAAAAGAGATCCCGAGCTGAAGGTGACGGCCGCCCAGCTCTCGCCCACCGCAATCTGCGCGGCCGAGGGATCGGAAAGGCTCACCACCGGACCATCCACGAATCCCCGGGGCCAGGCGTGGCTCTCGGCGCAGTTCGCGCCCACCACGAACAGGTGGTCTCCGGTCAGCGCCACCGAGTCGGGCATCGTGCATTCAGGCGCCAGCGGGATTGTCGACCCGATTGCGATGGCCTCGCCCTCGCGCAGCAACTGGCTTACGGTATTGGATCCGTAGTTCGCAACCGCACCAAGTTCCCCGCGGAACTGGACGATGCCCGCGTTTGTGCTCGCGCCGCCCTTTCCGCCGGTCACGAGCGTCTGCGCCAACTCGAGCGACGGAGTGCCTTCGGTATTCAGCCTGAAGACAACAACCGCATTCCCGCTTGCGTTATTCGTGCTGGTCATCACCAGCGGGCTGCGCATGTACTGGCCTTGAACCGCAATCGCGGTGCTGAGAATCAGCGCGGCCGGCACAAAACCGGCGCGCCACAAACGAAGCTTGGTTAGGCAAAGTTTATTCATCGTGATCTCCTAGAAGGTGGGGATGAAGTTGTTCCGCGCGCGCGTGGGAATGGTTCCCGGCCGCGAGGCGCGTTCAGAGATGGATTCGCTTCAAGCTCGGGGAAAGTTACGGCTAGGCGCGCAATCGCGCAAAATAAGATGTTGCCGAATTCTTTCCTCTCCGGCGTAACTTTTCAGCGCAATCTATCGAATCTTCGAATTGGGGGCTGCGACCAGCCGGTGGGCAGGCCGGCGAATGGGGGATTTGCGCCAAGCGCTGGCGTCGGTGAAGATCGAAGGTAGACGTTCCATTGCATGCACTCCGGGGCCAATCTCGAGATGTTGATGATCCGCTATCAACAGGGCGATTTCGCCGCGGCGACGGCTCTCATCGACCGCATCAGTCCGCACCTGCACCGGTTTTTTCTTGCAAAATCGATCAGCCGCAGCGATGCCGATGACCTGTTGCAGGAAACCTGGCTGCGGATTCACAAGGTGCGCCACACCTATCGCTCCGGCGAGCCCGCGCTACCGTGGTTCTACGCGATTGCCCGGCACATTCGCATCGACCACTATCGAAAGTCCATCCGCGCCGCCGCCGGCGAAAGGGAGTTGGAGGAAATGTCGAAAGGCGTCCCGTCGGCTCCGCCCCAAGCCGGCGAGCTGGAGGCGTTATTGGCGCCGCTTCCTGAGAGCCAGCGCGAGGTTATTGCTATGTTGAAAGTCGAGGGTATGTCACTGGAGGAAGTCGCGCGCGCCACCTCGTCGAGCGTGGGATCGGTGAAGCAAAAAGTGCATCGCGCCTATAAGACGCTGCGGGAAACGATTGTCGCCACTGGCCAGAAAAGGTGGCGGAACGGAGGACTCGCGTGAAAGACGAAGAGATTGACGATGTCCTGAAAAAGGTCGCGCAGGCTCCGCAGGATCTCGATCCGCTTGTGCTCGAGCGCATCCGTGACTCGATCAAGCCATCGTTGCGCCCGGTGCGACCGCTGCCGCCCGTTTGGCTGATGGCCGTGGGCCTCGTTCTTGTCTGCGCGGCTGTTTCGCTGACCGGTGCAGCGCGGACGGG
>JASHRB010000553.1 GCA_030037575.1 Candidatus Sulfotelmatobacter sp.
TTCATACCTGAAAGATTTGGCCGCTAAAACGGCGGCCGGCCTTTTGGATTTTGCCCGCCTGCCGGACCTGCCGGACGAAGAAGTCATCGCCCATCTCACCCAGGTGAAAGGCATCGGAGTGTGGACCGCGCAGATGTTTCTGATGTTTTCTCTCCGGCGCGCGGACGTGCTTCCAACGGGTGACTTCGGCGTGCGTATGGCGATGCACAAGCACTATCTCGACCGCCGGCGGGGAAAAGGGTCGAAGGGCTCCGCCGCGAAAAGCGGCCGTAAAAAGACGAGCAAGCTGCCTACTCCCGAGCAAATGGAAAAAATTGCTGCGCGCTGGAAGCCCTATCGCAGCGTCGCCTGCTGGTATTTGTGGAGAAGCCTGGACATGAAGACGATGGGCGACTGAGCCGTTTGGCAATTCACTTGCCTTTGGTCAAGCGCTTGGAGCATTTCCTCCACCATCCTTAGTATGAGAGCGCCCTCAAGAGCAAGGCTCTATCGATTTGCGTTGTTGGGCTCGGTCTGCTGGGCAGCAATCCGCATAACTCTTTTAGGCTCCACATGGTGGGTTAACCCGGCTTCCATAGCTGGAGTTACGCGGAGTGACGAATGGACGCGGCAGAAGTTGTAGTGAAAGAAGTAGAGTGCGACTTGATGCGCATGGTTTTCGAATTTCTTGCTGAATCCGTTAGTCAGGCGGGTATAGCGGCGCATCCCCATCCTCATCGAGAGATTGCTGCGCTCCACAAAACTCGTGCTGACATGCTTCGGATCAGGCGTGCCACTGAGAACGCCAGTGCGTCAGCCGATGCAGGTTGCAGGACTACATCGGGACTCCGGGCTGTCGCCCGAGCTCAATACTACCTACGCACGCCGCCCTTCAGCTCGAATCTGGCGAATGGACCAGCAAGATGGGACTATTGGAGGATATAACCCACAAGAGTGTGCATGCTGTGAATGGTCCGCTTTACGGAGCGCTCAGGGTTATATGTCACGGCAGCGCCTGGTGGCTAATCCCGTTTCGCAGCGTCTCTCACTATCCGCAGCGCATTTTGGCTTGAATCCACAGGCTTGCATTTGTGGGCATCGAACTGCGCTGATACGGCGCTCTCCGAATCAGCCTTGAACTGGGGAGTTGCAGCGCTCGCATATGCCGACAATGGGGAGAGGGCTCTTTTTGACGATTCGTAAAACTCTCTTTGGCATGGAACCAGTCTAGCGCGGACTCTCGTGCCTGTGGATTTCAAGCGGCACCACTACCAGCCCTCGGCGCCCCTGTGCTCCTCGCTGTTCCCTGTGGTTAAATGTAGGCGGATGGCGGAGGCAAAGATTCGCGTGCTGGTAGCCAAGCCCGGTCTCGACGGCCACGACCGCGGTGCCAAAGTGATTGCCCGCGCCCTGCGCGACGCCGGCATGGAAGTGATTTATACCGGTCTGCGGCAAACCCCGGAAATGATTGTCAGCGCCGCGCTGCAGGAAGACGTGCAGGTCATCGGGCTGTCGATCCTTTCCGGTGCGCACAACGCGATCGTCCCGCGGGTAATGGACCTGCTGAAGCAAAACAAGATGGATGATGTGCTGGTTCTCGTCGGTGGCATTATCCCAGACCAGGATATCGATCACTTGAAGAAACAAGGCGTGGCGGCCATCTTCCAGCCCGGCACCGTCATGGACGACATCGTTCAGTTTATCCGCTCCAAGGTGAAACGCGCCGACGTGCCCGCCGCGCGCTAGCGCCGCCGCATCGAAAATCGACGCCATGCAGCCCGGTTCGCCCGGCCAGAGGGCCCATCCACGTTGACCACTTTCACGCCCCCGAAATCACCGCGCGGACGAGGCCCACGCCCCACGGTTTGCACCGCTCTCGTCGGCTGGTATACCGTAAACAGTCCGCTCTCTTCAGCCATGGCCGACCGTAGCGAAGCTCTCGCCGACCACGCATCCGACGCGTCAAACGTCCTGACCACGAAGGTTGATCCCACCTGCGCGCGCTTCGAGGCCAACATGCGTTTTCTCGCCGACCTCATGTCCCAAGTTCGCAACCAGAATGAAAAAATTTGCGAGGGCGGCGGGGCAAAGGCAATCGAAAGCCAGCACGGCAAGGGACGTTTAACCGCCCGCGAACGCATCGATTTGTTGGCCGATGGGAAAACATTCTTCGAACTCGGACTGTACGCCGCGCACGGCATGTACGAGGAGTGGGGCGGCGCACCCGCAGCCGGCGTAATCACCGGTCTGGCGCGCATTCACACGCGAATGGTGATGATCATTGCCAATGATGCAACCGTGAAAGCCGGCGCGTTTTTCCCCATGACCTCGAAGAAGGTGATTCGCGCGCAAAATATCGCCCTCGAGAATCGCATTCCCACTATTTATCTGGTCGATTCGGCGGGAGTATTTCTGCCCCTGCAGGAAGATGTTTTTCCCGACACCGACGACTTTGGCCGCGTCTTTCGCAACAATGCGGTCATGTCGGCGCTGGGCATTCCGCAGATCGCCGCCATCATGGGCATGTGCGTCGCCGGCGGCGGATATCTTCCCGTCATGTGCGATCACGTTCTGATGACCGACGGCAGTGGATTATTTCTCGCCGGCCCGGCCCTGGTGCAGGCCGCGATCGGGCAAAAAGTTTCGGCCGAAGATTTGGGCGGAGCGGCCATGCATTCTGCCATCAGCGGAACGGTCGATTTTCGCGAGAGCGATGATCGGGCTTGCCTGTCACGCATTCGATCGATCGTCGAGAAGTGGGGATATCGCCGCCAATCGCCGTGGGATCGAAAGAAGCCCGTAGAACCTGCGCTTGCCGCCGAAGAAATCTACGGTATTTACGACTCCTCCCCCGCACGTCCGTATGACATGAAAGAAATCTTGGCGCGCGTGCTCGATGGCAGCCGCCTCGACGAATACAAACCGGAATACGGCAAGACCCTGATCTGCGGTTACGGCCGCATCGGCGGGTTCGCGGTCGGAATTGTGGCCAACCAAAAACTGCACGCGCAGCAGACCGACCACGAAGGTCACAAGCGCGTGGAGTTCGGGGGCGTCATTTACACCGAGTCGGCGGAAAAAGCCGCTCGCTTCATCATGGATTGCAATCAGACTTTGATTCCGCTGATTTTCTTCCACGATGTCAACGGCTTCATGGTCGGACGCGACGCCGAGTGGAGCGGCATCATCAAAGCCGGTGCGAAAATGGTGAACTCGGTGTCGAATTCGGTCGTTCCAAAAATTACGGTGATCGTCGGGGGATCGTTCGGCGCGGGGCATTATGCGATGTGCGGGAAGGCTTACGATCCGCGATTTGTTTTTGCCTGGCCGACCGCACGCTACGCCGTGATGAGCGGCGATGCAGCCGCGGGAACATTGGTCGAGGTCAAAGTCAAACAACTTGAACGCGGGGGAAAAAAACTGAGCGACGAAGAAAAGAAAGAATTGTACGAATCGGTGAAGCGCACCTATGACGAGCAAACTGATCCGCGCTACGGAGCGGCGCGCTTGTGGATCGACAGAATCATCGATCCCATGGAGACGCGGGATGCGATCACTGAGGCGCTGGAAGCGGCGGCACTGAATCCCGACGTGCCCGAGTTCAAAGTGGGAGTGCTGCAAACCTAAATCGTTGCCCGGGATTGTCGCGAATAAAACAGTTG
>JASHRB010000554.1 GCA_030037575.1 Candidatus Sulfotelmatobacter sp.
TCGTGCCCCCGCTCTGCTGGCGCATGACCGGGATCACGGCTTGCATGGCTGACAGGGCGGCAAAAAAATTCGTGTCGAACATTTCGCGGCAGGCGGACATATCCATTTGCGCAACCGAATCGAGCAGGCCGTGGCCGGCGTTGTTGACCCAGATGTCGATGCGCGGAAAATGATGCAGAGCCAGGCCGAGGGCGCGATCGATATCCTCGCGATGGCGCACGTCGCAAGCCATGGCCAGAATTTGGTCGCCATGTCCGACTCTCGTGCGGGCGGCCTCCACGCGACTGGCGTCGCGCGAGAGCATGACGACGCTGGCTCCACGGTCGGCAAAAAGCTTCGAGATTGCTTCCCCGATTCCCATGGAAGCGCCGGTGACCACGACGATTTTTCCCGAAAGTTCCATGAGGTGCTTGTATTCTCACGCGCAGCGGAAGTCAAACCAGCCTGGAAGCAGCGCCGTCTGATCCGCGCGGGATCTTCTTTCCGCAACCAAGGCCGGCTCAGATGACAAGCTTTCTCATATCGTACAATCGAGCAGCGCAAATCCGCCGGCGGAGAGCCCTTTGGACGCCCTGATCCCCCTGTTCCCTCTCGATGTGGTTCTGTTTCCCGGCGCGCCGTTGCCGCTGCACATTTTCGAGCCGCGCTATAAAGAGATGATTGGCGAATGCTTGGCGCAACATCGCCCGTTCGGCGTGATACGCGCCCTCGAGCAGGGCCTGGCCGAGGTGGGATGCACGGCTGAAATTGTTACGGTGGTGAAAGAGTATGAGGATGGCCGGCTTGATCTGGTGACTGAAGGCCGCCGGCGATTCGAGTTGTTGCGAGTGAATGAAGAGCGTCCGTTTCTGCGTGGAGAGATCATTCTGCTTGACGACGAACCCGGTACGACAACGCAGCAGGACCGATCACGCGCCATCGAGTTGCACGCACAGCTGCTGGGGATTGCCGGAGCGAAACAAGATCTTTCTGCCGCGGATATGTCGGCGCTTTCCTTTTCTCTCGCGGGAACGTTGCCCCTCGACTTGGACTTCAAGCAGAAATTGCTGGCCTTGCGATCGGAACCGGAGCGGCTGCTGTTGCTGATTCAATACTTCGAGACGGTCATTCCCAACATCCAGCGAGCCCTGCACGCGCGGCAAAAAGCCGGCGGGAATGGGCATGTCCATTGATGGCTGTCGGGCCGGGAAAAGCCGCGTATAATCCAGAAAAGTATCTTCCTGGGGGGTCTTCATGAGTCTTCCGCGCACGTTGGGCGAACTGCGCCACAGCAAATTCTCCGAGGAGCGTTTGCGAAACCGCCGCGTGAAAGACGAACTTCGCGAGAATCTGATTTGCCGTTTGCAGCGGCGTGACGATGCCAGCATTTTTCCCGGCATCGTCGGCTACGATGACACCGTGGTGCCGCAGATCGTAAATGCGATTTTGTCGCGCCACAACTTCATTTTGCTGGGGCTGCGCGGGCAGGCCAAAAGCCGCATCCTGCGGGCTTTGACGACGCTGCTCGATTTTGAAATGCCGTACATTGCGGGCTGCGAGATTCGCGACAGTCCCTATGCTCCGATTTGCCGCCGTTGCCGGGAAGAAGTTGCGAAAATGGGCGAGGCGACGCCGATTGCTTACCTCGCAGCCGATGATCGATACATAGAAAAACTGGCCACGCCGGACGTGACGATTGCGGATCTGATCGGCGACATCGATCCGATAAAAGCGGCGCGCGGCGGTCACGAGCTTTCGAGTGAGTTGACGGTGCACTACGGGCTGCTTCCGCGCGCCAACCGCGGCATCTTCGCGATCAACGAATTGCCCGATTTGGCGGGAAAGATCCAGGTGGGACTGTTCAACATCATGCAGGAAGGCGATGTGCAGATCAAGGGATACCCGATCCGGCTGTCGCTGGATGTGGCGATCGTGTTCAGCGCAAATCCCGAGGACTACACGGCTCGGGGAAAAATCATTACCCCGCTGAAAGACCGCATCGGATCGGAAATTCGCACGCATTATCCGGCAACGGTGGAGGAAGGCATGGCGATTACGACGCAGGAGGCGTGGACGCGGCGCAACGGAAATACAATGCAACTGCCAACTTATATTCAGCAGGTGATCGAGCGCATCGCCTTCGCCGCCCGTGAAGACAAGAAAATCGACAAGCGCTCGGGAGTGAGCCAGCGGCTGCCGATCACAGCCATGGAGAACGTGATCTCGAATGCCGAGCGGCGCGCATTGAGAAATGATGAACCGCTTGTGGTTGCCCGAGTCAGTGATGTCTATGCCGCTCTGCCTGCGATTACAGGCAAGCTTGAACTTGAGTACGAAGGCGAGATGAAGGGCGCGGATTTCGTGAGCCGCGAACTGATTCGCAGCGCAATCGCCAAAACCTACGACGAATACTTTACCGGCGCCAATGTGCAGCAGATCGTGCAGTGGTTCGATTTGGGCGGCGAGATTCAGCTTTCGGATTCGGTTGCGGCCGCGGAGATACTGGAGAATTTGAAGGAAATTCAAGGGCTGACCGAAAAACTTGGGCCGTTGGGAGTTTCGCAAAAAGATAGCCCGGAGCAACAGGTTTCGGCGGCGGAGTTCATTCTGGAAGGGCTGCACGCACACAAGCGCATCGGGCGAAATGAGGAGCGCGTTTTCAAAGCCGGCGAGAAGAAAGCCGAACCGGCGCGCGAAAAATCGCTTGAAATGGAAGACCGGCCGTACCGGCAGAGAAGACAGTTCAACTAGGCTTCCGCTTTCGCGCTTCGGCAACCCCCGATCGTCGCTCGCGCAACCTTGGTCCAGCCCGTTGACGACTGGCTGTTTTGGTTCTGGCTTATGGCCGAGATGGCTAAAGCCAGACGCATTATGAAGCGCACCCGCTATTCCAAATACGTGCCTGATCCGGCGGGCGAGATGAGCCTGGAAGACCTGCTCGGCGCGCTGTCGGATCATCTACTGCAAAGCGGGTTCCAAAGCGACATGTGGTTCGAAATGCCTGAAGGCGAGCAGACGCTCGACGATCTGCGGCGCGCGATTGAACAGGCCTTGCTGGATAGCGAGGCCTTCGATGACCCCATGCGCGAGCGCTTGCAGCAGATGGCAATGGATGGGCAACTGGACGAATTGATCGAGAAACTGATCGAGCGGATGCGGCAGGAAGATTACATCTCGGTCGATCAGCCCTTCGATCCCCCGCGGCGCTCGACCACGGGCGGGCAGTTGGGCGAGAATGCGCCGCAGGCGAAGTTCGAGATTACCGATAAAAGCCTCGACTTTCTCGGATTCAAAGCGCTTCGCAACCTGCTCGGGTCGCTGGGCAAGTCGAGCTTTGGACGGCACGACACGCGCGACCTGGCAACCGGGGTTGAAGCCAGTGGCGCTTCGCGGACCTACGAATTCGGCGACACGCTGAATCTCGACATCACGGCAACGCTCTCGAACGCGATTCAGCGCGAGGGCCTGACGCTGCCACTCAACATTGAGTACTCCGACTTGCAGGTGCATCAGTGCGAATATCAGTCGTCTTGTGCCACGGTGCTCATGCTCGACTGCTCGCACTCGATGATTCTTTACGGCGAAGACCGGTTTACTCCGGCGAAAAAAGTTGCCATGGCGCTGTCGCATCTGATTCGCACGCAATATCCCGGAGATTCGCTGTCTCTGGTACTGTTTCACGATTCGGCGGAGGAAGTTCCGCTGGCTCAGCTTGCGCGCGTGAAAGTTGGGCCGTATTACACCAACACCCGTGAAGGCCTCCGCATGGCGCAGCGGATTCTTTTGCGGCAGCGAAAAGACATGAAGCAGATCGTGATGATCACCGACGGCAAACCTTCGGCGCTGACTCTGGAAGACGGGCGCATTTACAAAAACGCTTTCGGCCTCGATCCGCTCGTGGTGAGCCACACGCTGGAAGAAGTGTCGAAGTGCAAGCGCGCGGGCGTGTTGATCAATACCTTCATGTTGGCTTCGGATTACGGTCTGGTCCAGTTCGTGCAAAAGGTTACGGAAATGTGCCGCGGCAAAGCCTATTTTACGACTCCCTATACCCTAGGCCAGTATCTGCTGATGGACTATATGTCACGGAAAACAAAGACGATCCACTAAAATCGCGGCGTTCGATCGGGGGGAGATTCCTCCTCCACCCTTCCCTTCTCGTCAGGCCTTAGGCGGTTGCCGCGCGCCGCCAAAAACTCGGGTTATTTTGCACCCGCGACTACACTGTTTGCGGGGAACGTCCCCCTAGGAGAATGCACATGAAACGGGTTCTAGCGGTAGCAGTGTTGGTGTTGTCTT
>JASHRB010000555.1 GCA_030037575.1 Candidatus Sulfotelmatobacter sp.
GCCATGGCGGCGTCGCCAACGAAATTCATCTGCGGATGATATTCGTCACTGGGCTGGTGGTAGTGGTTTTCGACGTACTCCGTGTCTTGTTCGACGCCCCAGGCTTCGTTGTGGCCTTTGAACTTCGTGCCTTGGTTGATGGAAAACGAAGGAATGCCGACACGCGCCAGGCTGAAATGGTCGGAGCGATAGTAGTGGCCGGCTTCGGGGCGCGCGTCGGGACGGATCGCCAGCCGGAATTCTTTGGCGGTTGCCTGCACCCAAGGATAAAAGGTAGTGCGCTCGGCGCCGGAGACTTCGACTTCTTGGGGCTCTCCGATCGGCTGCACGGCGTCGTAGTTCAGATCGAGTGTGATGTTTCCTGGGGGAAGCGGCGGGTGCTTGCCCAAATATTCAGAACCGAGCAGGCCTTGTTCTTCCGCGGTGACCGAAGCGAAAATCAGCGAGCGTCCCGGGCGGCCGCTGGCCACGCTGAAGGCGCGGGCGATTTCGAGGAGAATGCCGCAGCCGGTGGCATTGTCGATGGCGCCGTTATAAATGTTGTCGCCGGGCATATCGGGGCGAATGCCAAGATGGTCGTAATGGGCCGTGAACAGGACGGCTTCGTCTTTCGATTTGCGGCTCGAACCGGGCAGTATGCCGACAACGTTGCTGGATTCAAAATTGCGAACGTTGCTCACCATGTGCGCCCTCAATTTGGCGCCCAGATCGACAGGATGGAAGTCGCGCTGCTGCGCCTCGGACATGAGCTTGCCCAGATCAAGGCCGGAAGCGGCTACGAGCTTCTTGGCGACATCGAGTTGCACCCACGCGGCGACTTTCAGAGCGGAGCCTTCGAGCTTGAGATAGGATTTCTCGCCGGAGTTGGAGTTGCGAACAACTTCCCAGGGATAGCTAGCCATGTCTTCCCGGTGGATGAGAATGGCGCCGACGGCGCCTTTGCGAGCGGCTTCTTCGTACTTGTAGGTCCAGCGGCCGTAATAGGTGAGGGCCTTGCCTTTGAAAAAGCTTGGATCGTCGGAAGGCGGCTCGTTCACCAGCATCAACAAAACTTTGCCGCCAACATCGACGCCTTTGTAGTCGTCCCATTGATATTCGGGAGCCTCGATGCCATAGCCGACGAAAACGATATTGGCGTCGACATCGGATTGCGGCTGTTGCGTCTGATCGTAGGCGACGTATTCGTCGAGCGGCTTGAGACTCAGGGCCGCGCCCTGTTTGGGCACAAGCGTCAAACGGGTTTCGGGCAGCGTGGTAATTCCGACCAGCGGAACCTTCTGCAGATAAGAGCCGTTATCGCCGGCGGGTTTCAATCCATATTCGGCGAATTGGGTTGCGATGTATTCGGCGGCAATCTCTCCGCCGCGCTGGCCGGTGCCACGGCCTTCGAGCAGATCGTGCGAGAGAAAGCGAACGTGCCAGCGGATGTGCTCGGGATCGATGGTTTCCATGGCGGCGAAAGCGGTGGAGGGAAGGCGCACGGAAACTGAGTCCGGCTTCGAGCGGCTTGGAACCGGAACCGGGGACGGGTGGGCGAGGCTGCCGGACCAGGCGAGCACGCTCAAAATCACCAGGAACGGAACGACAGCTATTTTTGCCAAGGATGGCATCGATCAGTTTTTTCCCCGATGCAGCGGACAAAGCTGCGGAAAAACCTTTTGGGATGCTGATTTAGTCGCTAAAAGAATTGTAATGGACGAATCGACAGGAGTTATAAACAGAGTAATGCCTTGGTAGGCACGGGAGTGAAACCGCGTGCGGGCAAACAGGCCTGAACTTTGGTTTCAACGGGGCGTAGTTCGTGGCTTCGCGGCGAACTGCGAAGAAAACTCAGCTTCGATTTGAATTCTTTTCCCGCGACCGCGGGATTAATTCTTCGAGCTTCAACCCGCGCGGAAATCGCGGACGTCTTCGCCCTGCTTGAACACGACAGTGGGAGCGGTTTTCCCAGCTTCGGCCATTTTACGGGAAATGGCTTCGAAATCGCTCTTGACCCAGCCGACGCTAGTGATTTCGATTTCGCCATCTTGCGCGATCCAGAAAACCGTGGGGACGTTGGTCAGGCCATATGCGTTAGACACGGGGTATGAGTGCATGTCATCCCGCAAAATGGGAAAGGTAACGCCGAACTGCTTGGCGAAGGCAGCGCTGTCGTTTCCATCGTTTTGCGAAACGCCCACCAGGGCCACTTTATTTCCCCCGTAGGCCAGGTGCAACCGCTCCAAAAAGGGGAAAGTATACTGGCACGTGGGGCAAGAGACTTTAAAAAAAGCCAGCACGACCGGCTTAGTCGCGAGTTCGTCGACTAGGGAAAACGATTTGGCGCCGAGAGACTTCAGCGCGAATTGGGGAGCCTTTGTGCCGGGAGTGAGTGCAGCCATGGACTTACCTCCAGATCGAGCGGCGAAAATGTTGCACAGCAATGCATGCGAGGGGGAGAGTCGGGACTCTTCTATTTTAGATGAAGCGTTCGGGAAGCCGCAGGGCAACGTCAAGGTTCGACGCTCCAGGACCAAGCGAGAGGCATAACGCGGCCGAGCGATTCCCCGATCCTGCCCGCGCGGAGGGCGCGTTGCGCCGGGCGCCCTGCCACACCTAGAGGCATTTTCGAGCGCGAACTTAGGAACGCTCCGTCAATGCAACTCGCCCCCGGATCAACTCTTAAAATCGAAGCCATAGGTCAACGAGTACGAAAGGGCATTTTCCCTGCAGCCTTGGCAGGGAAAAGTGGATTTTTGCGCGCTCTCGAGTTAGCGCAGCCATGCTTGAGCGTGGGAGGGCCGCTGATCACTCTCGCCGAGCTGGTGCCCTGCTTCCGCACCTGGATTTCGAGCACCGCATCTGCTGCGGTTCGGGCCTGACGGACCAGAGGAGGATAGATCGGCGGGTGAAGATTGTCGAGGACCGCTTCCTGTTCTCGGAATCGTCGGCGACCCGCGAGTTGGCGATCGAAGAAGGTAAGCAAGGGAAGGAAAACCATGAGGACGATCAGGTTGTGAAGTTGACAAAGAGCCATGCGCGGCAGGGTAAATTGCCATCCATGCTGCAGCCGGCGATTCGTCGCTTCCCACTTAGGCTGGCGCTAGGTTCATAACATCTGCGCTTTGCTTAAAATCTTTCTTGCCAGGCCGGTGAGGGCGATGGTTTTCAGCTTGCTGATCGCGAACCACCTACCTTCTGCTTGTGGGATCGCGCACTCCCGCCAAACGCTCACGCTATAGTCGGTCACCGTGATCGAATGCCGCAACCTGAATGCAGGTTTGCTTGCGCCGTTCCGGGCGGCGACCTCCGGCAATTCCCACATGCCGGCCATCAGCGAAGCGTTGCCCGGACGCTGCCTGAGAAAAACTTTCCCACTGCCGTTTGCCCCCCGGCATAGCAGGGAAAAATGGATTTCGCGCTTTTTTTGAGGCGCAGGTTTTTCGCTTCGGGCGAGTTCACCGCGCGTGGCGCAGCGCTCGACGACGGGGCAGGCGAGACATGCCGGTGCCTGCGGAGTGCAGACGGTGGCTCCGAGTTCCATCATTGCCTGATTGAAATCGCCGGGTCGCTTCGCATCGATCAAGACATTCACGGTTGCCCACAGTTCTTCACAAACCACATTCTTTCCCGCAAAACGGCACAACATCCGCTCGACATTTCCATCGACAACGCCGACCGGCTCTCCAAAAGCGATGCTGGCGATGGCGGCTGCGGTATAGCGGCCGATTCCGGGAAGGTTTCGTAGCCCGGCGGCGGTGGTCGGAAACTTTCCCTTATGTTCCCGCAGGATGATCTTTGCCGCCGTGCGCAACATGCGCGCGCGGCGGTAGTATCCGAGGCCACTCCACGCCGCCAGGACGCTGGATTCGCGTGCAGCCGCCAGTTTTTCGATGGTAGGGAACCGCCGCAGAAATTGGCCATAGTGCTCGATGACGGCAGCAACCCGCGTCTGCTGCAGCATGATTTCGGAGAGCCAAATGGGGTAAGGATTGCGAGTCGAACGCCAGGGTAGATCGCGTCTGTGCGCGTCGTACCAGGCGAGGAGTTTTTCGCGCCACCAGGGCGCGATGGATGGCATGGAGTTCCGAGTATTCTCCGCCGAGTGCGGACTCTGATTTTGTGCGCGCACGAATTTCGTCGAACCATTCTACGCCAGGCCGGCGTGCCCAAAAAGGATTGCGCACCCGGACAGTCCCATTGCAGCGACCATGCTCGAAACCTTGGCAAAGAATTTCGCTCATGCCGTAGTGTTCGCCATAGGCCCATCGGTGCGCGTCGAAACAGGAAAATCGATAAGCGGCAAAGCCCAGCACGGCGATTCGAAGCACTGCTTCACTGGGATCAAGGACGGGAACTTGGTCGGTGGCGGGTGTCACGGCGAAGCTTGTAACGCGCTACACCACCCTATGGGAATTCACAGGGAAGATCGTTTTGTTGCGCGCGCCCGTCGGACCTGCATTGCCCATCTTTATCCCGCCGTTGACCCCCTCATCCGAATCACGAAATAATGAGTGGGCCTGGCGTCGGGCGAAATCGGCGTGAATAACTTCACGCATGGCGAGGAGCACCATGAGCGACTTCAACCGCAAGGTGGAAGATGCCTCTGCGCGCGTGAGCAAAAGCGTGGCCGAAGCGGCGGAGCGGCTCGAGCGCGAGATTCCCGAGTTCATCCAATACCTGAACGACCAGGTTGTGCCGGCGGTGCGCCAGCATTCGACCAAGGCGCTGCGCATCGCCAGCGCAAAGCTGAACGAGTTGGCCGACTACATGGACCAGCAAAAAGCGGCGCGCAAGTGAACAAGGGCAGTTCTAGTCTCGCGCCGGGGCATGTTCAGCACCGTGCCTCAGATCGATTTCCCTCTGCTCTTATTTGTTCCATCACTCTGCTGGTGCTGTCTGCATGTACTCACTCCAAACAAGTGCGGGTTGAGGCCCCGCCCCCGCCTCCGATCACGGCCGAGCCTTCTTCGGGATCTTCGACGACTGCTGCGCCGGAAAGTGCGGCGCCCAGCGGGCGCGCTGCAGCTGCGGAGAAAGCCGAGCAAGGCAGGGCTGATCTCGGCGAGCCGGCAATTCCCGCAAACGCCAGGCCTATGGCAACCGAAACCGGTCTGGCCAGCTGGTATGGCCCTCCCTATCACAACCGGCGCGGATCGAACGGCGAGGTCTATAACATGAACGCCATGACGGCCGCGCACCGCACGCTGCCGTTGGGATCGATTGTGCGAGTCACAAACTTGCAAACGCGGCACAGCGCGCTGGTGCGGATCACCGACCGCGGGCCGTTCATTCCCGGAAGAATTTTGGATTTGTCCCTGGCGGCGGCGCGGAAGGTCGATGTCTATTTACCGGGAGTAGCCGAGGTCAGAGTGGAAGTGATGGAAACGCCGGAGCCGCTGGCCACCGGGGGAAAGTGGGCGGTGCAGATTGGCGGATTCCCCCGGGAAAAAGCCGCCAACAAGATGGCCGACCATTTGCGGCGGCGCTATCAGACGGCAAAAGTGCAGAGCTTTTCCAGTCCAGCGGGAGACTGGTGGGTGCGGGTGCGGGTGCTCGATGATGATCGCGGGCGCGCGCAGAAGCTGGCGGCTGAAACCCACTCGCCGGACGGGGCCGTGTTTGTGGTGAGGCTGGATTAGTGGAGCTTTTCGCTCATCATCGAGACCGCAAAGGGGCGGAGTCGGCCGCCTATGCTTTCGACCGTGCCTCCTTGTGTATGGGCCAAGCACAGCTTTTTCACGAGAAATTAGCCGAGTTGAGGTTCGGCGAAACCGAGGAGCACGGCGCAAGTCGTTGCTTCGGCTGCAGGCCTTCGTGGGATAAGGTTTGTGGCAGTTGTGCTTTTCTTTTGCGCGGCGCTGCATAGGGCCGCATTCCGGAGATTCTTCGCCGCGGATTCCGAAGGTCTCGGCGCTGTTCTGAAGATCATCGGCACGCTTTACAGCGCGCTATATGCAGGCGCCGCCTACGTGATCTGGGAACAGTTTGCCGCGGTGGAAAACACAATCCCAAGGAATCAGGGGCGCTGAAGGATCTGGTTCTTTTCAGCCCGCGGATTGAGGAGAATGGCCGCGATCCGATCGGCGCGCAGCAAAAGCCTATGCGCTAGGAGTAGCGGAGAGTGAGTGGATCTTGCTCTCTACCGGCCGCCAGATCGAAAAGACCGACCGACTCTTCGCCGCAGTCGTAGGCAGCGTGATGGAGTCGAAACCTGCAAACGAATCCGAGGAACGAGCTTACAAGTGTCTCCTCGAGCTTGCCCAGCAGGGGAGTGCGCATGGCGATGAACGGTTGGCGCTTAGTGGCGAGCGGATTCCGCGCCCGCTGCTTCTGTTTGTGACCCTTACCGCGCTCATAATTCTTTTGTTGCTTCTCTTGTTTCCGTTTCACAGCTTGGCGCCGGGCCGCTTTCGACGGCGATTGCCACGATGCTGTTCTGGTTGGCACACTTTGTCCTCACAGATCGAGACAATCTATTCGAAGGCACATGGAAGGTGACCAATCAGCCTTTCGCTGAATCGGTTACTAAGCTCCGGTGGTGCCGGTGCCTCCAGGTTTACGGTATGCGGAACATTTTGTGCCCGGCTGGCAACCAAGGCCCGTACATGTTATGGTTCGCCAAGGATGAATGCCATGAATGACGCCAACTGCCTTTTCTGCCGCATTCTTCGCGGTGAGATTTCTTCCCATAAGGTTTACGAAGACGAGCACGTCTATGCCTTCGAAGATATCGATCCCAAGGCGCCGACGCATGTCCTGGTGATTCCGAAAAAACATTTTGCGGGACTGAACCACGCCCGGGCCGAAGACGCCGAGCTGATCGGACGTTGTCATCTTGTCGCGGCGGACATCGCGCGGAAGCGCGACATCGAGAAGGGATACCGCACGGTGTTAAATGTCGGACCGGAATCCGGGCAGTCCGTATTTCACTTGCACGTTCACCTGATTGGCGGAAGGAAGTTAAGCTGGCCGCCGGGATAGTTTCCCCATGACGCCCCTTTGCACGCTTACCAAGCCTGTACATCTTGCTTTTAGCAATAGGTCAGGTCAGGTTGCCGCTGCATCAATGGCGGGCCGTTGATCGTGAGCGGCCGGTGGGCGAACTTGGGACGGTCCCACGGACCGCACGGCAAATCAAGTATCCAACGTCTTGGTGGAAATGTTTACACGATAATACTGATTCTTAGACCTATTCGAGCACTCCGCTGTTCAGCGATTCACACTACTGCGCGATCTGATTTTCCTCTTCGGGGGCGCCGTGGCGGCGCAGGAGCTGAGGCAGGTTCTGTGAGAAGGCCGAGCGCGGCAGAACCATGTCGCAGCCGACTTCGTGGGCCTTTTGCTTCAGGTCCCCTTGCACGTGCGAGAGGAAGCCGATAATCGACGTGCCCTTCTTTAGCTTCGACTTCAATTTCGGGATGAGCGTCAAGGGCTTCGCGTTGGCATTGTTCAGGTCGAAAATGATCAGAGAGGGTTTTTCGTCGCCGTTCTGTTCCATGCGGTCGGCGAGGTCCTTATCGGTCTTGACGAATTCGACCTTCACGTTGAGCTTGCGCGCAGTCTCTTGAATCTTGGTGGCGAAGAAGAGATCGTCGACGAAGGCAAAGATGCGCGAGCTCGAATCTTCCCGCGCCGGCAACGGTTCAGGATCGGCCGGGGGGAAGGGCGTGGGGTAGCCGGGACGGCTGCCGCGCCGGCCCTGGCCATTGCTGCTGCCGTCGCCGAGAGCCGCGCGATAGCTGTGGTCCATGGGCGCGGTGTATATGCTGTCCTGATTGTGGCGAGCCTGCGGGCCGCGTTGGCGCTGACCGCGCTGATTGTTGTGACGGCGTCCGCGACGCCGGCGCCTTCCCCCTCCTCCGCCGGAGGGCCTTCCTGGTCCTGCGTTCATAGTCCTCTCATAACTGCTCCGGAATTGTGAATCGACAGTGTTATAGAATTCCGCGATCTAGAGTTTCCCGTTGGTTGCTGCCGAGTCGGCCTGCGTTGGCGCCATTTCCCGCTTCACTGCTCGCGCTTTTCTCGAAGATTTTCTCCCCGGAGTCTGGGGCAGCTTCTGCCAACGCGAGCAGGCCTTATTCGATCGAATGCCAACGAACCTCACTTGAACGGCTTTTACGCGACCGACCTCCGGGGGCAGGGTGCAGTGGCCAGCGCAACCGCGGTCGTCCATTCACTGATGAAACAAACTCGTACTCCAAGAAAAGATGCAAGCAATTCGCGCCAGTTTCAGTTTTGTCCGTTGTCGGAATCCATCGCGCCGCCGGGATCGGCCTGGGGCGCGGAAGGCCTACGCGGGAACGAGGCCAATGAGAACGAAGTAATGGTAACCCTTTCGCGCAGGAACGCGCAAGAGGCAAAGTGGGCGCCATTTTGCACAGGAGGACATGACTGGCGGGGCGGTCGCATCGGCCGTTTTGGTGGATCTCGCATGAAATCCTTCGCCCCGCGGCTTTGCCGCCCAAGAAAGGGGTTTAGCGGAAAGCGCGCGCGGAGCTTCGGGACGACGGGGTTTGGCAGGCAGCCATCTTCATGACTGCGCCGACACGTCCAAGGTGATGGTAATGTGGTTCGTGAGTGGGACGGCACCGCCGGTGGTTGCGTTAATGGTGATCGAATAACTGCCGGGCGGCGTTCCCGCATTCTGCAAGCTGCTCGAACCGGTGCCGCTACTCTTGCTGCCGCCGCAGGAGCCTAGCCACAAAGTGGAGCATCCGAGAACAATCACCAGGCCCAGCATGCGCACGGCGCGCCTGTTCGGACGCACCAACACGATCCCCAACAATCCCGGCAGCAGTACGGCATACAAAATTGGACTGCGGCCCAGCGATGGGCGCTCCAACTGGGAAGTCACCGGCGTGGTCACCAAACTGACGGTCACCGTGTCGGCATTCGTCGGCTGGTTGTTATTTGAAACTTGGCACGCGATTTCGGCGCTGGCCGGAATCCCCGAACAGCTATAGGTAAGCGGCACCACGGTGGTGTTGTTGCTAGCAACGAATCCGTTCTTGCCGTTCACGGTAACCTGAACGCTGGCGGTACCGCCGACACCGACCGGGAACGTTGTGGCGGTTGTGGAAAGCGTAAAACTCTCCGTTGTCTTCGTTACGGTGAGGCTGACGGCGGTTGACGCCACCGCGCCGCCACTGGTGCCAGTGACGGTAACGGTTTGCGCTCCTGAGGGCAGCGCCATGTTGGGGGTAGTGGCGATGGTCAGGGTCACCGTTGAAGGAGTGCTGGGATTGCCGCTCAGCGAAACCGGGCCGGCAGAACTGAAACTGCAAGTCGCACCCGCAGGAAGACCGGAGGGGCAGGTGAGCGTGACCGCACCGGTGAACCCGCTCACCGGCGTAATGGAAATGGTCGTCGAGGCGTTTTGGCCGGCTGAAGCGGTAAGGCTCGACGGGGTTGCCGACATGGTGTACGGCTGGATAACGGTGATGGTTTCAGGGTTCGATGGCGCCGCCGACGGCAGAGTGTTCGTATCCCCGTCGTAGACGGCGGTCACAACGTTTGTGCCGACCGGGAGAGAAGTCGTGGTGAAAGTCACGGTACCGGCGGACGCGCTGAAAGAGTTTAGCAAGGCATTTCCGATCGGGGTTGCGGCGGCTCCGTTCAGCGAAGTCGAAAAGCTTACTCCGCCGATCGAACTCGAAGGCGTAACGGTGGCCTTGAAGGCAACGCTTGCGCCCTCGAAGACGCTGGCAGCAGAAGTGGTGGAAATCACGATTGTGGCGCCCGTAGAGGTGCGTGAAGCTGCCCAGGCAACCGCCAGCTTGTCGAGATCGACCGAGCCAAGGCCGTTGACGAGGTTGTAGCCGGTTTTCGCGTCAGCAGGAGAACTGCTAAAGCCGGCGACTCCACCTGAGGGGCAGATGAACCCACTCGGTTGACCCGAGGGAGTGCCGGGCTGGCAATAGACATCGTTTTCGCCGCTCGTAATGTTGTGGAACGCATCGTTGGTTGTGTGGGCTGCGGCAAGGCTATAAAGCGTGGGATTAATATTGCCCAAGCCGGCACTGTCCAGATACTGATTCACCAGAGTGATCATTCCCGCGAAGATCGGAGAGGAAGCCGAGGTTCCTCCGACCAGGGAAAAGTTGGTGTCGACGGCGGTGGCAATTCCGCTGGCACAGCTGCTGCTGGTATCAGTGCCGCTTTCGGTGAGCGCATACATCGGCGTGCAGATGATGTAACCGGGATAATTGGGAGAGGCAAGCAGCGAAACATCGGGCACGAGGCGAGTGTTGGCTACTCCGGAAATCGAGATCGTCTGCCAGGTGGGTCGCGGGAAGCCAGCCTCGCATATTCCCTCCGTAGTTTCGGTGGCGCAGTTGCTAACCCCGCCACCCCCTGCGGAGATCCAAACATCCTGCTGTGCAGTGGATGCGGATGTGATGTCAACCCAGCCGCTTACCGCGGAGGACCCTCCCTGAGTGCAGAACTCATTGGTTGGCTCGCTTTGACAAGCTTGGGCAAAAGCCACGTCGTCGTTCCATGCGACTTCCTGGCCGATGAGTGTGCTGAGCGCGGAGCCGCCGTTGGCACCGTTGGTCGTCCAGAACGTAGATGTGAAGTCCTGCAAGGGTATTGCGGTGCCGCCAACTCCCGTGACGTACTGGCTACTGGCAGGATAGTTGACCCCCTCCCCGCCCACCGCCCCCTCGTAAGGCGGATTCTCTTCGTTGTTCGGCGGGGCGTTGTCGCAGGCGAACGCGCCGCTGTCGCCGGCGGAGTTCATAAAGGTTATGCCTTCGGTGTTGGCCTGTTCAAGTTCCGACTCGAGAGATTCGGTTTCCTCCTCGCAGAGACCGTAGCTCATGCTCATGACGGGAGCGACAGCGTTATCGATGGCGTACTGCAGTGATTCGTCAACGCCGCCTGCGGTCTCCTCAGAGTTAATCGGCGCATTCACGAAGATAATCTGCGCATTGCGGGCTGTGGCGCCGGACCATTCGAGGTCGAGGTCGGCTTCTATAATGTCGCCCGATGAGACACCGTAATCGGTGCCGACCAGAATGTATTCAAAATTCGCCGTATCGCACGGCTCGACGACGATTCCGCTCGAATTTGTGGAACAGACATTGCTCCCCGTGGTGGGGATGGTTGAAAAGCCAAAGCCGGAGCGAAAATCGTTGATGTCGGCAAGATAGACGTCGGTTTGTCCGATGATGGCCAGCTGCTGCCCGGTGCCGTCGATGGCTGGGCTCGAGCTGTAGAGCGCGTTGATGTCGTAGAGAGTCGCTACATCGCCCGGGGCGAGGAAGTAATCGGTAGTGCCGTCAATCGTCGTGGTGTAGTGAGGATGCGGACCCGGCGTGGCGCGGACATACATGGGCTTAAAGCGGAAATTGTGAAGTCCGCGAATAGAGACGATGACGCCGTTGAGCGCGGCCGGAATCTGAACGGGAGTGGCGTTGGCGATGTGCATGTCGCCGTTGACGTTGTAGCGGTGAATCTCGGTGTTGAAAGCACTTTCAATTTGGGACGCCGTGCCGCTGAAAATGATCACGTTGCGTCCGCGGGCAACTTTCAGAACGGTGAAACCTTGCGATTGGAGCCAAACGCCGATCTTGCTCATGTCGGACTGGCTGAGGCCGAAGCGGGCGGCGTATTGCTCGGGAGTGAGCCACTGGTGATAGTTGGGCGAATTGCGATCCTGGAGCTCGGTCAGAAACGAGTTGAGCGCGGCCTGCTGGCTGGCCGAGGGCGCGGCGTAAAGCAGGACGTAGGGAAAAGGCAGCGAGGACTCAACCGCACCTTGATCGTATTGCGGCTTGGCTAGGGGATGAACGCTGTGGGCTAAGGTGACCTTCTGGGCTGGATCGATGGGGCCCGCAATGCGGTCGGCCTGAGCGAGACACAACTGCGGGACGAAAAGCAACAAGAGAAGCTTCCCTAGACGCATTGAAATGCTCCGTGGCGATCAAGGTTTTGGTGCTTTGGGTGTTCTTTAGCTTATACGGCTTTCTACTGCTCTGATCAAGTCCGACAGCGTCCAGGCTGTGTAGCTCTGAATAAACCTACAACCCGGGAGCGCGGGATTAGTTGCGGCTGCACATATCGGTGGGTAACATGGCGACCCGCCGCGCAACAGTTACCCCGCCCGCTGCCCCGCAGCATTGGGTGAGATCCCCGGTCCCGCCGTAAAAGCGCGGGCTTGGGCAGGATGCCAGGTGGCAGAAAGGCTGGTTACTGCTCCGCGAGGGGCGGAAGAGGCATGGGCGAGCGCCTGGTGGCAATCGGCGGCGACGGCATCCAGGCTCAGGTAAAATTGCAGACGCTGAATAGAAAGGACTTTATGCGCCGATTCGCAAAATCTTGCACTCTGGTTGCAGCCGCAGCTCTCATAGTCCCTACAATTCTGTTTGCCGATGACACCAATTTTCACAACGCGCCGGATTCGGCGCAAAAAATGAAAAATCCATACCAAGGAAGCAGCGCCGCGGCGCAGGCGGGCAAAACCGTGTACGCACGGAATTGCCTCTCCTGTCACGGCAAGGCGGGTAAGGGTACGGGTAACGTACCGTCGTTGGTGGACGGAAAACTCACTTCCGTGGCGTCGGGCGAAGTGTTCTGGTTCATCACCAAAGGCGACAAAGACAACGGCATGCCTTCCTGGGCGCAACTGCCTGCAAAAGAGCGCTGGCAGGTTGTGACCTACGTCCAGACCAGCCTGCCACTTGCGGGATCGCAGCAGGGCAGCAGAGTGGCACCGGCAGACACCAACACCTCGAAGCTGCAAGCACCGCCGCCGAAACCGCCGTTTACCGATTTCCGCTACGAGGAGCCCGGACAGGTGCGCAAGATCACGGTAAATGATTTGCCCCAGCCGTATGCGACTCACTCGGCCGAGAATGCCCCCCAAGTTGTGGCGCGTCCGGAGAACGCGTGGCCGATTGCTCCCCCGGGATTCAAGGTGGGACTTTACGCTGCCGGTCTCGACAATCCCCGCACCCTGATCACCGCCCCGAATGGAGACATCTTTCTGGCCGAGAGCGAACCCGGAGACATTCGGGTCTTTCGCGGAATGACCAGCGAGGGGAAGCCCGAGCTGTCTTCAATTTTTGCCGGCGGGTTGAAACGTCCTTACGGCATTGCCTTCTATCCTCCCGGGCCTGATCCCCGGTGGGTGTACATCGGCACGACGATGGAACTGCTTCGATTTCCTTATCACAACGGAGATGTGAAGGCCAGCGGAGGGCCAGAGGACATCGCCGACCTTCCCGGTCCGGGCGGGCACTGGACGCGCGCCGTGGCGTTTTCGAAAGACGGCAAAGAGCTGTTTGTGGCGGACGGCTCGGGGTCGAATGTCGACGATCCCGATACACACCCCGATGAGAAAAATCGCGCCGATATTCTGGTTTGCGATCCGACGAATTGCCATCTGAGCGTGTATGCCTCTGGCATTCGCAACGCCGGCGGAGGAATTGCGGTTGATCCTGAGACCGGCGAACTGTGGTGCTCGGTGAACGAACGAGACGCGCTCGGAGACAATCTGGTTCCCGATTACATTACGCACGTGCAGGAAGGCGGATTCTACGGCTGGCCCTGGTGGTATATGGGCGGCCACCAGGATCCACGGCACGCGGGCAAGCATCCGGAATTGAAAGACAAGGTGATCGTGCCGGACGTATTGCTGCAACCGCACAATGCGTCACTGGAGCTCACGTTTTATGAGGGAGGGCAACTTCCCGCGGAGTACAAGGGAGACATTTTCGCCTCCGAGCACGGATCTTGGAACAAAGCAGTGCGTGCGGGCTATGAGGTCATTCGCGTGCCGCTGCATCAGAACGGTGACGCCAGCGGCGAATACGAAGACTTCGTCACTGGTTTTGTGTTGCCGGATGGCAACGCGTGGGGGCGTCCGGTGGGGATTACGGTGGCGCCCGATGGATCGTTGCTGGTGAGCGACGATGGATCGAACTCGATCTGGCGGGTGAGCTACACGGGGAAATAGGGGTCGCGAAACGGTTCGGTGGCGGTGTGGTTGCGTTGCTCGTGGCCTCGCGGGTTACTCCTCGCGCAAGGCGGACACGGGATCGAGCGCCGCCGCGCGGCGCGCCGGCAGCCATGACGCCAGCGCGGCGATCATTAAGAATAGGATCGCCATGGCCGCGAACGTCGCCGGGTCGGTGGCCCGGACGCCGACCAGCATCGCCGTCATCAACCGCGTGAGCCCAAATGCGGCGATCAGTCCGGCGCAGATGCCGATTACGCTCAGGCGAAATCCTTGGCCAACCACGAGCTGAAAAATTTTGGCCGGTGCTGCGCCCATGGTCATGCGCACGCCGATCTCGGGCGTGCGCTGCCGGACCGTAGTGGAAAGCACTCCGTACAGGCCAACGCCGGCGAGCAATCCCGCGATCAACGCAAAG
>JASHRB010000556.1 GCA_030037575.1 Candidatus Sulfotelmatobacter sp.
GTTCGGCCACATCGTGATCGGTCTGCCATCCGTTGGCGTCGCCAGCAGCTTTCCAAACGGCAAATCGTGCCAGTCGCAGGGCCGCAAGATGACGGGGATGACCCTCGCATCGCCCCGCTGATGCCTTTCGAGAGCTCGCTTCATCTCTCGTTCGTAGCAGTAGTTGGAAGCAATGAAATCCGGACTTACCAGTAGGAGGATGACGTCCGCTGTGTTGATGTGGTTGTCAATTGCCTCTCCGAAATCATGGCCCGCCGGATTGCCTGCGCTGCGATTTCCTTCCCGAATGCTATATGGCGGCAACCGAGATTCGGGAGCGCCGCCGAATCCTGCGGTACCGGCATCTGCTGGTGCGGCAAATGGTCCAGATGAAGAATCGTGTGTCTGGCTTGCTGATGGAAACTGGGGTGAGCCACAACAAACAGCGATTACACAAACTGGGCTATTTTCCGGAGTTGCTGGCGAACGCCGATGCGGTGAGCGCGAGTATCCGGCCGTTGTTGCAGTTGAGTCGGGAGTCGATCACGCGATTGCAAAGAACCGAAGGAGCCATCGTTCGCTCGCTCCAACGCGATCCGCTATTGGCGGAGAGAGTAAGGCGGCTGCAGACGATTCCTGCTGTTAGCAGGGTCACAGCGCTGAGCTGGGCACTGGAGATGGGGGACATTTCACTTTTCAGTCGATCCGACAAGCGATCAGCTATTGCGGGCTCTGCGGAGATGAGAAGCGTTCCGCGGAAAAAGTAACGCGTACACCTCTTTCGAAGCAAAGGAACAGACATACTCAGCGGGTCCTCATCGAGGCGGCGAAGTTGGCTCCGAGGAGGAATCCCGATCTGGCTTTGGTGTATAAGAACGCACGGCAGAAGGGGAATGCCAATTGCGCAACACTTGCTGTAGCTCGCAAGCTGGTTGCATATCTCATGGCCGTAGATCGCGAGCAGCGAGACTTTGAACCGGTGCGAGAGTTCGCCGGCACTGCGGCATAAAACCGCAACGAAAGGAAAATCTCGAGATCGTAAAGCACGCAGACTGCCAGGTCCCGCGCCGGACCGAGTGAGCGACGGAGATCAAAACTCTCCCGAGGTCTCCACTGACTGTTTCGGGACTGGCAGAGAACACCAACTCAATCTTCTGCGAAGGCCTTCACAGGCCCGAGGCAGCAAATGGATGTCAGGTTCTGCGAAAGCAGGGACCGCAGCCGAGAGGCACCGATGCGAGCTAAAGATCTTGAAGAAGTGCGCGCTCTCGCGAGCGCGCCTGGCCATGTGTGTTTTTCCTTGACAGAAGACTTACATGGATGTGGGAAAGCCGGAAAGCCCACGCCATGCCCTTTGCGAGGTTAAATTTTCCTTTGTGTGTCAGAGGTGTGCTCAAGTGGTGCGCCGCCAGGGGGTTGAGTGGTATTTCAGCCTTCTACCGTTGTGCGAGCCAGTTTGGCATCCTTGAAAGTGAGGGCAACGGTTGGCCCCCTGTGAACATTAATAACCAGTGTGGGGCGGAAACACGCGAGGCAGGTGCCACCCTTGTGCCGAACGCTCGGATAGACAATTCCGGGAGAACCCTCTTTTAGCAGTTCTTGCGCCAAGCGCTGCGAATTCTGACAGCTGCCCGGATCAAGGCACTTCGCAAATTCGCTCTCACCGCGGATGTCATGGAAGTCAGCTCGGAAGTCAGCAAGATAATCCGCGTAGGTCACGGCTTCCTCGTTCTGCCAATTGATTTCTTGCAATTCTTGGGCTTTGTGAAAAGCCACTTCGGCCTGAGAAGTCTCCAGAGCGAAGGCTGCGTACCACGCACCGCGATCGGCGAGATTGAATCGGCTGCCCATAGGGTGTGCCTGAGTGAAGGCAGCGTTAACGATGTGCGCATAAGATATGCCAAATACCAGTTCATGAACACTGATGCCGGGCAGGATACCCGCTTCACCGAGCAATCGATCGTTGGTTGCCCGCTCAAGCTCGAGTAGGCGATCCAGATCTTCATCGTCTGCGGTCAGGCGGGCCAAGACGCTCTCGCCGTCCTCAATGTATTTGGTTGGAAGGAGGCGATGTGTATCGTCCTGTCGCAGGGCCGTCGTGCCGGGTAGCCTCAACGACCGCCTCTACGTGCGTCAACTAGCTGACGCACCCGCAGCATCGCGAGAACACCACCCTTGGTCATATAGGATAGTGGCGTTTCTCCTCCGAATATCGCATTGGTGTTCGGCAAGGAGATCCACGCGTCGGCTAACCGTTCACTGTATAGGATATTCAAGGCTTTAAATATCCCCAGGGCTAGGGAAACTCGCGTGAGCTGGTCCTGATCGAGCTTCTTTGTTTTGCCCCCCTTGAGATGATAGAAGGCGCCATTTGAGATCCCCCCCAGCAGCTGCCGGGCATCCTCGTCCCGCAGCTTCCAGGAGCGTGTGAGCTTGAAAAATCCCTTGATGGCCGACGGACTCAGACGAGCTTGAACCTCTTTTTTTGAGAGATCGACTGGAACGTCCCAAGAGAATCCCGCGATCGGCCCCTGCAGCGTAGCCACTGCTCCTCTGGGCATATTCTTGTTCCTCCATTTACGGAGTATTATACATCCATATATGGACACCAGACAAGCCCTCAACTCCAGCTGCCCAGGGCCATCTAGGCAGTTGAAAACACGTGGTTTGGCTCCTCGTCCTGAATAACTGACAAACTCACGCTCCACAGCCGAATTCGCAACGCGCCGGAAGGGTGCCGCATTCCGGAGAGGGGAAGGACCATCTATGTCTCGTAAGGTTGGTCAGATCATCACACGCGGCGAGCGAAGGTGGCTCGTCCACGTTTCCCTGGGGGCGCGTTCGCGAAACGCGCAAGCGCATTCACTGCGTCTGTATCGGTGTCTTGCCAGAGTAGTTCGCCCGCCTTTCTCCCCTGATTCCATTCCCTCTTTGACCAAGGTGCCTTCGCGATTTATTCAAAGTTGACGGCCTCGCCGTTTTTTTTCGGCTCTCCCGGCGACTGCCCACACCCACCATTTCGTAGATTCCTCAAGAAATATAGGAGAAGTGCCATGAGACTCCGTCCGAACCAACTCTGCCCGATTCACCGATGGGAAGACTGACCATTCCGCGCTGAACTCAGCGCGGTCCCACCGTCCGTGGCTTGCAAAAACATACAATTTTGTTCACGGCGACACCCCTATCGGAATGACCACTTGATGTTCCAGGTTGGTCGTAAATTCGTCTTTGCTTTCACGCACGAGGAAGTGGAGCAAACAGCACTACATTCGTGAGGTCACTTTCAAGGAACAAGATCTGTCCACCTCGGCCTACGAGTTCGTCCAGGAGCTAATCAAGTTTTATGATTCTGTGGTGCTGCCGGTAAAACCTGCGGGCGTCTACATTCCCAGGGTTATCGTGAGGTGCGAGACCAGCGATTCCGTGCGCAAGATCGTCAAAGCTGTTCGCGAGCTGAAGCCGCCGCGAACTGTGCTGGGAATTCATGACACATTCAAGGCCAAGCGGGTATTCGACGAGGAGCCCCGTGTTCCTGACCCGAAGCAGCGGCATGAGGTTTTCTGGGTCCACCAGTTCAAGCTGTTGGAAGGCATCGACGAGCCGGATTTTTGCTTGCTTGGGGTGTTCGAGCCGCTGCGTAACGTCCGATCGCTGGTCCAACAAGTCGGCCGGATCATCCGCAATCCAGCGGCGAAACCGGGACAGCCGGCCTATGTGCTTTGCCGCACCGGCGACAATCAGCAGGCATATTGGGACGGGTATCGGGAGTATGAAAAACAGTTCGAACGGCATCCTCAACGATACGAGATTCGCGAGATCTTCGACGTATTCTCGATGCAGCCCGAGTATCAGTACTACGATCGGGATTATCGCCATCGCTTCAGCTTCAAGGCAGTACGGCAAAGACTGCTTCATCGGGATTTCCGCTATCGGCGGAGCGCAGTCTCCACGAGGCAATCGCGAATCAGGTCACGAAACGCTTCGGATCGGTTGTCGTATCCTTTTTCAGAAATGAACTTGTCAAAACGATCGAGCAAATCCG
>JASHRB010000557.1 GCA_030037575.1 Candidatus Sulfotelmatobacter sp.
GCGTGGTACGGTCCGATTGTGATGAACACGCAGGAACAGTTGCAGGAAGCTTTTCGCGAGTTGCAGCAGGGAAAGTTTTTGAAGGGATAACGCGGACTTGCGGCCTTTGCTTGCATAGTTCTCCTTATCTCCAAACTCATGGAGCCGGCAAATGTCGTTGAGCTCCCGCCTGTCAGGAGATACACCCGATGCTCGAAGGGCAGGTGCGGATCGTTGCCCTCATTGCCGGCCAAGTGCATTTTTCAGTTTTCTCGAAGGCGAGCCCGTCTGTCCGCGAAATAACCAGCGGATATGCCTCCTGCCAAGTTGCTTGGTTTGGAGTTGCCAATAAGGTCGGGCCGCGCCCCTCACGGATGATGACCGCCCTAGGTAATGTGGGACGGGCTGACCAATGCGGGCACGGCGCGGTAATCCGGGAAATGTCGCCTTGCAAGCGCGGGGTCCAGAAGGCTAGAAACGAGCGATCGCGGTGGTTCCGAGGAACGCTAGCCTAGTCCTCAAGCGGGTTTTGCGGCGGCCCCATCCAATCCCAATTCTTTCGCAATCGGCTTTAGCGCTTCGAGGCAGAAGCCGATGTGCTCATCCAAATCCACGCCCAATGCGGCCGCGCCGTTGATGATGTCGTCGCGGTTTACTTTGCGGGCGAAGGCTTTGTCTTTCATTCTTTTTCTCACCGATTTCACATCGACCTCGGCGAGAGATTTGCCCGGCTTGATCAGCGCCACGGCGGTGATGAAACCCGCAAGTTCGTCGCAGGCAAAAAGGGCTTTTTCCATGGGCGAGTTACGGGTCACGCCGCTGTATTCGGCGTGCGACAGAATGGCTCGGCGGAGGATCTCCGGCCATCCGCGCTCCTTGAGAATTTCATTTCCTTTATAAGGATGGTCTTCGAGGCTGGGATATTTTTCGTAGTCGAAGTCATGGATCAGGCCGACGATGCCCCAGAGGTCTTCAGGGGTTAGCTCCTCAACCGCTGAAGCCCCGGTGTCCGGGAGCGTCGTGGCGCCACCAGCAAGCTCGTGCCCTTCCCGGCTGTAAACTTCCCCGGTCTGGCCGTATTTCACGGCGCAGGCTCTCATGCACGCTTCGACCGCCAGCGCGTGCTTGCGCAAACTTTCTGATTGGGTGAACTCGGTTAGTAAACACCACGCTGCTTCGCGATTTATCAGGTTCAACTCTGGTTTCCCCTTATTTCATGCGGCATTGTGCGGCTAAACGGCGAACTTCGATTGTACGCGGCTCTTGAACATCCAAACATCGCGGTCTTTTTGCATTTTAATCTTGACTTCCACAGGCCGGCTAACGCAGATTGATGCCTGCAGTAGGAACCTCTCCCCCAATGTTTGAGGGTTCCAAGAAGTAAGGAGCGCCCGCTCTGGCACTCCCACAACCCGATGGCCACGACTCTTGCCCCGGTCGATTCTAGGGAAGTCGTCCGTTGCGATCACTGCCTGCTGGTTCAATTCCGTACAGTCAACAACAATTGCCGGCGCTGCCATGCGTCGCTCGATGAGGAACCCGAGCCCGAACCGGTGGTGATGACACCCCCGGTAATGATGCCCTTGCCTGGCATGGGCCGCGGGCACCTGAACCTGGCAACCTCGATCCGTTCGCTGCGCCTGCGGAACGGGCTCAGCCAGCGCCAACTTGCGGGACGCATGGCCGTGCCGCGAACCTACGTCTCCAAAATTGAAAACGAGAAGGCCACGCCCACGCTGTCTTCACTGGAGCGGCTGGCGCGGGCCCTGGAGGTGACCGTGCCGGAATTGCTCAGCGGCGGAGAACGCAGCCGTCAGGAAGAAATCAGCGAACTGATGAAAGATCAGTTCATCGCCGAAATTCTGCCGTTCGTTTCGCAATTGAACGGAATGCAAATGTCGAGCATCCTGACACAGGTGCGCGATCTGACATTAAGGCCGAGAAGAACGGCATAAGGCTGATTTGCCCTGCGGAAGCGTGAGGCGGGCATCCTCTTCTATCCGGGCGACACGCCAACTCGCGCGCCGGGACCACACCTTGGTCCCGGCCTTTTTGCCTTCCTCACCCGGGGTGCCGGCCGCCCACATCTCTTCGTTGACATTGGCTTGCAAGCTACGGTATCTTTAAGACTTTGGGAAGTCTCGCGGTTGCCCGCCTGATGGTCTGGCGTCCTCGCCGGAGAATCAACGAGCGGTCTTCTTTCGTAATTTTTTTCATCGGGAGAGTTCTGATGTCTACCTATTTCCCCAAAGCGGGGGAAATTGTGCGCAAGTGGTACGTCGTGGATGCCGACGGGCAAAGGCTGGGGCGGCTGGCTTCGCAGGTCGCGCGCATCCTCATGGGTAAAGAAAATCCGCAGTACACGCCGTTTCTTGATACCGGCGATCACGTGATTGTGGTCAACGCGGAAAAAGTGAAAACCACCGGCATGAAGGCCGAGCAGAAAAAGTACCAGCACTACACCGGCTATCCCGGCGGATTGCGCACGGAAGAGTACAAGAAACGTTTGGCGCGCAGACCGGAAGCGATTATCGAAGACGCGGTGCGGCGCATGTTGCCGAAAAACAAGCTGGCGGCGCACATGCTCTCCAAGCTGAACGTGTACAAGGGCGGGAAGCATCCGCATCAGGCGCAGAAACCGGTGGAATTCAAGTTGGAAGTTAGAACCTATCCCGCGCCGAAAGCCGTGGTGTCGTGAGGAGAAAGGGCTGCGAGCACAGGCAAGAATCTTTGGAAAGGATAAAGAGCTCAGCCGGGTGAAGCAGAGCATTTCGTTCGCTCGAAGCTCATGGCTCTAAGCTCAGCGCTAAACATGGCAGAGTTGCTTCAATACTACGGGACGGGACGCCGCAAACGCGCAATTGCGCGCGTATATTTACGTCCCGGCAGCGGAGATTTCAAGGTCAACGGTCGCGCTTTTGAAGAATATTTTGTGACTCCGGCGCAGCGTGCGAGCGCGAAGGCGCCCTTGGCATCTACGGATTCGGCGGCATCCTTTAACGTGGTTGCCACCGTCCTCGGTGGCGGAGTGCGTGGCCAGGCTGACGCAGTGAAACTCGGCATCGCGCGCGCCTTGATGCGGTTTAACGCCGAGTTGCGCGGCAAGCTGAAGTCCGAGGGATTGGTCAGCCGTGACTCGCGCGGCAAAGAGCGCAAGAAGTATGGCCAGAAGG
>JASHRB010000558.1 GCA_030037575.1 Candidatus Sulfotelmatobacter sp.
AGCGATGCGTGCGCTTTATCCACACCACCAGTACAGTCGCCAGCCCGAACAGCGATCCCGCGAGCGACGCCGCGAATATTGTCAGAATCGTTAGCTTGATGCCGAGAAACGAGCCGACCATCGCCATCAGTTTCACATCTCCGAAGCCCATGCCTTCGGTTCCCCGCCAGCGCAGATACGCCGCACCGGCTCCATAAAGAAACGACGCTCCAACCGCCGCGCCCAGCAGGGAATCAAGCAGCGAAAACAGGCGTCCTGCCATTTCGCCGCTGAATGGCAGGTTCACTACTCCCGGCAAAAACTGAGAAGCCACATCGTGCACGGGAACCAGCAGGCTGAAAAGCACGCCGAACGCGAGCCCCGGCAAAGTCAGCTGGTTGGGCAATAACTTGGTTTCGGCGTCGGTGAAGATCAGACCCAGCAGGAGAAATCCGAAGACGCAATATTTCACGGTGGCCAGCGTGTATCCGAAATATGCGTAACAACCAAGAAACAGAAAACCGGTGAGCAGTTCCACCAGCATGTAGCGCGAGGAAATCTTCGCTTTGCAATTGCGACAGCGCCCGGCAAGAAGCAGCCAGCTAAGCACCGGCAAATTGTCATGCCAGGCAATCGGCTGTCTGCACGCCGGACACGCCGACCGCGGTGTCACCACCGATAAGCCCTTCGGCATCCGGTAAATGCACACGTTCAGAAAGCTGCCAAACGCCAGCCCGAACAGAAAACTCGCCGATGCGAAAATGGGATCCACGGTATCCGTCGGCGCCTCTTCAGCGGCGCGCATCGCTTTCTTGGAACGCAGATTTTACCGGTTCTTGAGTGGATTATAAGAGGTTGGAACGCGGCAGACTAAGGTACTGAAGTCACTGTCCGAAGGGACAATTGGGGCGCATATCCGTTCGAAAGAACTCCACGCTCATCGATCTTGTGCGCAGATTCGAGAAGTCGTGGATAAAAACATTCAGACTCCTGCAAAGGATTGTGCTATGCGGATACCATTGAGTTCTGCTGGACCGTAGCAATCTTGGTTGTACCAACATGCTCAAGGAGTTGGATTCCACTTTAACTTGGCCGCCATGTGGGTTGCCGGCAAAGGCGATCAGCAGGATCTCATCGAAGCCAGCAGATGGGCCAGGACTGCGGGTGCAAAAAAACACTCCCAAGGCCGCGACCTTGTGGAGGGCCTAGCTGCCGAAATCATGTAAAAGCACCGGGCCGCAGGTATCTGCCCTGGCGCTGAAGTGGATAGAGGACATTCCCCCGACGGCGAAAGCAGCCAAACTGTGGATCACATGGTTTACGACACACCGCACGGCTTTCCGACTCAAAACCGACACAGCCAGGGCAATAGCCTCCTCAGGGGAATCGACGAACGGCGGCCACTGCCACTGCAAGTCAGGTCATTCCGTCGCGCTGTTTGCACCGTGGCCTCGGTTCCCCACCGCACCACGGCCGAACATAATTCCAGTTTCCACCTCAACCGGCTTCCCATCCTTCCGGTACGGTTTGAACTTCCACTGCGCCAGCGCATCGCCGACCACTTTCGCCTGATCCGGAAACGCGCTCAGGAAGTGAATGTGTTTCACCTGGCCTTCTTTATCGATGATGATCCTCACCGGAACGGGGTTGAACCGATGTTGGGTGAAAACGGGATCGACTCGCGCCCGCACGTTGTCGCCCTCTGCGTAATTCTCGACGCAAACCGGAAATTCGTCGCCCCCGGTGCCCGTCGTGGGGCTCGCTCCCTCCGGCAATTTCATTTCGTTCAGGTCGAGCATCAAGTTTTTCAGCAGCTTGGTATCGCGGCTGGTCAGCACGATCTCGACCGCGTGGCAGCGAATTTCCGTAGTCAGAACGTACCAATGCAGTTCCGCAAGTGGCGACCAATAGACAAAAAATGTAAACCCACGGTGGGCAATTTTTGTCGGGGTTGGTGGCATTTCCACTTGATAATCTGCCGGCAGATGCCGCTTCGAGAAATTCACCAGTTCAAGCGCATTGTTCGCTGGCAGCGGGGTGAAAAACATATCTTGCGCTGTGATTAATATGGTTCCACGCGCCCTTCCTTTGAACGAGTCTGTCGGTCCAAGTTCCGCCAGGACATAGCGCCCGCTATCCGACGGCGGAGGTCCCTTGTACGTTTCATCCCAACCCGCGGGCAAAGGATATGTCATTCCGAAATATTGGTTCGTGAGAACGTGATTGGAAATCGTTCCCCCCTCCGGCACCGGAGTTGTGGTATCACTCGCGCTTGACCACGCTCCGCGAACCAGGATCACGCCCGTCGGAACTTTATTCGGGTGCTGCGCATGATTCGAAAAGTCTCCGCCGTCGTTGGGTGCAGTTTGCGGCTTTGCCGACTGCGCCGCAACCACAGCCATGAACAGAACAGAAACAGGGAAGCCGCACCGGAACCGAAAAGGCATCGTCTCCTCCATCTGCAAATCGTGATCCCAAATAACTCGCCGTCACTGCAAGTGAAGCGAGGGATCCGCTTCTTTCCCTATCGAAAGGCACACGAATCAGAGAACCGCCGGCAAGGCGCTTTCGCGCCTCGCCAGCGAACGCGACAGAAACTACAGCGACCGCAGGAAATCCAGAATTTCCTGCTGCTGGGTTGTGCTCAGGTTGAAGAACTGCTGCTCCACGGAGCTGGCTTCGCTGCCGTGGCTCGCGTGGTCCTGGATCGCCGTGACCAGGTTAGTGGTGCGGCCGTCGTGCAGCAGAAAGATTCGCTGCCCCAGGCCCCACAGCGGGGCCGTGCGGAACTGGTCGCCGCCCGCGTTGCCTTGCGAAACGTTGTCGGCCAAGCCCGTGCCCATGTTGTGGATTTCAATATCCGAATACGCGGGCACCGGAACCTGGCTTAACGAGGTGGTAAAGTTCGACACCTGCGTGATTCCCGGGCTTGGATTGTGGCAGGTCGCGCAGCCGATGGAACTGAACAGCGCCGCACCTGCTGAGATCGTGCTTGAGGGCACTTGTTGCCCATTCAGCACAACTGTTCCTGTGGGTGGCGGAGCTAGGAAGCGCAGGAAGTTAGCGAACGCCGAAACATCATCGAGCACTGCCGAGTTTGGCGTTGCCGCCGGATTTGACGTGTCTTCCGGGTATCCCGTGCCGCTAAGATTCAAGCAGCTTGCATTAAGCCCGGTGCCTTGCTGGTCTTCGCTGGGCAGCGGACGTTCCTGCGGGAACAGCTCGTTGCTGATGCCCATCTCGACGTTGTAAGCCTCGCCCGCGAAGATGTGGAGCGACTTGTTCTGTGCCTTCCAGCCGAAACGCGTGATCGTTCCATCGTTGCCGTTGCGGTTGAAAGAACCGGAAATGCCGAGATGATTGTTCAGATTGACCAGTTGATTTTGCAGCAGGGTTGAATCGTCAAGATTTTCTATCAACCCCGCACCAAAGGTCGGAGTGGGAATGCGGTAGATGATGTTGTTCTCCGCAATGGCTGTCGCGAAGCTCGGCTGCGGCAGCGTCTTGGGATTGTTGCAAGTGCCGGCATCCGAGCGACCGGTGACAGTGAATATTTCTTCGACGCCGCCGTTGGGCGAGTTCAGGTTCACCGACCCATTGCCGTTAAAGAAGAACGGGAACCTGGCTTCGCGGGTGGGCCCGGTCGCCGTAATGAAAGACGGCATGGTGTTGCCCGGCGCAACTCCGTTGCTGATGAATTCAAATTGAGGATTGGTTGCGGCGCCTGAGCCGCCAACCGCCGGTTGCGCATGGCAGGAACTGCATTGATTTGAGTTGAAGCGAGGTCCCAGGCCGTTGTTGCCGGCCGGGTTGCCCGAAACTGATTCTACGGTCTGAAACCGGTTTTGCCCATCGGTGAAGAACGCAAGGATCCCGGAGGGGCTATCCGATGCGACCGATGCGAGCGCGGCGCCAGTGCCGCGATTGCCGCTTTGAACGCCGGGATCGACGGCCTGCGTGAATGCCGTTCCCGCCAAGAATAGCGTGATGACGGCCAGAACTGGCGCCGCGCCGATGACGCTTCTGCGCAACGCTGGCTCGTTCTGGATACCACGATTGAGATTTTCGGGACACAGAATCCCGAGGAAGAAGCGGGGGAAATGCCGTCTTGCCGCCCCCGCCGAGGGAGCGCATTGCATTGAGGGGAGCATAGCTTCTCCTTTCAAGGACTTTTCTTGCGGCCAAGAAAATGGAAGTGGGCGAGGCCAGGGAACCGCAATGGCGCGAATGCGAGGTGAATTCCGAGAGCCTAGGCGCAGCGGCCTCCGCTGTCGAGTGTCGGGAGTTCTAGTCCAAATCGCGGGAAAGCAGGAGAAAATCTACAAATCGTTACGGAGTCGAAAAAATTAGGCGCGAGGCCGAAGCTGTATGTGTATGTCCATCTGCGAGATACACACAATACCGAAATCTGCCTTTAGGCTGGGAATAAAAGTTTACAATTCAGGTTTTCTGTTCGGAAAAGCCGAAACTCGACAGGACATGATGGCCACATGCCACCAGCGGCGGGCGCTTGTCGTTCCGACGCCCGGGCGAAGCAAGCCCAAGGACGGATCTGCCTTTTGATGAAGAGAGCGATCCGCCCTACCGCACAA
>JASHRB010000559.1 GCA_030037575.1 Candidatus Sulfotelmatobacter sp.
GTTGTTTCTCTACGACGAACGGCAAAACAGGGTGCAGATGCGCATGCTGGAGGTCATGAACGGTCAGGGGATCGCCTTTCCCGCAGATCTTCCAGCGGAGGAGACCGTCACCTGGTGGGTCTACCACAATCAGAAGCCAGTAGTCATTGCCGACTCGTCCACAGAAAATCGCTTTGCAGCGGTGATGGAAATCCACCGACGGTTCGGTGTGCAATCGGCAGCTGTGCTTCCTTTAACCACCGCACATCGGCGAGTGGGCTCGCTTGCATTTGGGTCTGAACGTGGTGACGCCTACCCAGACGAGCAGGTGCGATTCTTGACTCTGGTGGCGGATCATGTAGCTTTGGCGGTCGATAACGCGTTGCGCGACGGGGAACGGCAGAGGATCGAAGACGACTTGCGGAAACAAAAGGCGCACCTCGAGAAGTTATTTGAACTGGCACCAGAAGCGATTGCATTACGCGATATTGAGAATCGCGTACTGAACGTGAATCAGGAATTTACGAAACTGTTTGGGTATACGGCCGAAGAGGCACTGGGAAAGAACATTCATTCACTCATCGTGCCTGAGGAGCTGTGCTGCGAGTCGGAGGAATTACGCCAAGCGCTGAAACGCGGTGAGCGCGTGAATGCCGAGGTAGTTCGGCGCCGGAAAGATGGCAAACGTCTGACAGTATCGTTTGTGGCCGCGCCCGTTTCCGTGGAAGGTAGGCAGCCGGAAATCTACGGCATGTATCGCGACGTTACTGAGCGCAAGAAGGCTGGGGAGAAGCTGCGCCGCAGCGAGGCTTATCTGGCGGAAGGGCAAAGATTGAGCCATACGGGAAGCTGGGCGCGCTGTGTGCGGACCGGCGACCTTTATTGGAGTGGCGAGAGCTATCGCATTTTCGCCGTTCCTCCCGACACCAAAATGACCATGGATCTCTTTGTGAGCCACGTTCATTCCGAGGACCGCAAGTTTCTGCAGGAAACGATCGACCGGGCGCTCCGGGAGAAGAGCGATTATGAATATGATTTCCGGATCGTTAGGAATGATGGAGCTATCCGCCACATTCATGCAATCGGGCATCCCGTGCTGAACGATGGGAACGAGGTTACGGAATTCGTGGGCACTCACATGGACGTTACCGAACAGCGCGAATCGCGCGCAGCGCTGGAGCGGGCGTTCGAGGAAATTAAGCAGCTCAAAGAACAGCTTTACCAGGAAAATGTGGCCCTGCGCGAAGAAATTGATGAGACCTCGATGTTCGAGGAAATCGTTGGCCAGTCTGCTACGCTACGCCAAGTACTGGACCAGGTGGAGACCGTCGCGAAGACCGATTCAACGGTTCTGATTTACGGCGAGACCGGGACCGGGAAGGAATTAATCGCCCGGGCCATTCATAATCTGGGTCGACGCTATGCCCAGGCATTCGTCAAAGTGAACTGCGCCGCGATTCCCACCGGCCTGCTGGAAAGCGAACTCTTCGGACACGAAAAGGGAGCATTCACCGGCGCCATCTCGCAGCGTATCGGCCGCTTTGAATTGGCAAATCATGGCACAGTGTTTCTCGACGAAATTGGCGAAGTGCCGCTGGAGCTGCAACCGAAACTGTTGCGGGTCTTACAGGAGCGGGAATTCGAACGCCTGGGGAACTCGCGCACCATGAAAACAGATGCGCGCCTGATCGCCGCCACAAACGGCGACCTGAGCGCGATGGTGGTGGAGAACGAGTTTCGCTCCGATCTGTTTTATCGCTTGCACGTGTTTCCCATTCGGGTGCCAGCGCTGCGCGACCGCAAGGAAGATATTCCAATTCTGGTGCGGCACTTCGTGCAGCAGTTCAGCCGACGACTGGGCAAGAATATTGACTCCATTCCGACCGCGACAATGACTGCATTGACCGAATACAACTGGCCGGGAAACATTCGCGAATTGCAGAACGTGATCGAGCGAGCCGTGATCGTTTCAACAGGACTAGTGTTGAAAGTCAATGTGACTGATCTCAAGCCCGTCCGCATTGTCACCGGGCGCGAGGAAATCGAAGAATCGGATAACTCTGACGCGCATCGCGCCAAGAACGCTATGGACGATGACGAGCGTCGGCAGATTCTTAGGATTCTGAAAGAGACTCACTGGACCGTGGGCGGCCCGGATGGCGCTGCCGCAAGGCTCGGCCTAAGACGTTCTACCCTGCAATATCGCATGCGCCGATTGGGAATTCCAAGCAAGCGCGACAATTCGTAGAAGATCTTCGAACAATCACTTCCTATCCGCCCGGAGTTTCCCCTAGCCGCCGCGTGTTTCCCCTTGCTTTTTGTAAACCCACTGATTGTTAGTGCCCAAAAATGCCAAACTGCCAATCCACCCGTGTTGAGCATTGTTTGGCAGCAGCTCTAGGCTCGATGAGAAAACAAGATGCTATGTGTTTTGTTCGCAGAGAGTTGCGTTCGTTTTTGCTCTACGGTTCATTTGGCAAGCCGCTCGCACAACATCCACGTGAACCTGATTGTAAAAGCACGAAAAAGCTGGACGTAAACGTATGAAGCTCGCAGCCAATAACGCAACTCTTCGGATCGCGGTAGGCCTAGCGGAGGATGTGGACACGTGGACCCTATGTGGCGGCCTTTCGGGAAGGATGTCCGACGGACTGGCGAGGAGTTGGAAGAACGCGCGCAGCCAAAGTGACGGGCGCGAATTCGTTGTCAATCTGATCGAAGTGACTTCGGTAGACGAGCGTGGCGAGCAAGTGCCGATGGAAATGACGCGGAAGGGTGTTCGCTTCATCGTCCGGGGCCTTTACCTGACCATTCTACTGGAAGATTTGCGGGAACGTTGCAAGCAGGAGAATGAACGATGTGGATCGTTCGAATTGCGTTAGATCGTCCGTATACGTTCGTGGTGCTGGCTCTGCTGCTCCTCATCCTCGCCCCGGTCGTGATCACGCGGACGCCCACGGATATTTTCCCGAGCATCAACATTCCGGTGGTGGCTGTGGCGTGGCAATACACGGGCCTGAATCCGGAAGAACTCGAAGGCCGGTTGACCAGCGTCTACGAACGGGTTCTGACGACGACGGTCGACAATATCGAGCACATTGAGTCGACGACGGTAAACGGTCAAGCGATCGTCAAGATTTTCTTACAACCCACAGCCAGCCTCGATACCGCCAACGCTCAAGTCACCGCTATCTCCCAGGCGGTTCTCCGCCAGCTGCCGCCGGGGACATTACCACCGCTGATCATTAACTACAGCGCATCCAGTGTTCCCATTCTGCAGCTGGGGCTTAGCGGCAAGGGGCTGTCCGAACAGCAACTCAACGACATGGGGCAAAACTTTGTTCGCCCGCAGCTGGTCACTGTGCCCGGAGCTGTCATTCCCTGGCCTTACGGCGGCAAACAGCGGCAAATCATGATTGATCTAAATCAGGACCTGCTTCAGGCCAAAGAATTGTCCCCGCAGGATGTACTGAATGCATTGACGAATCAGAATTTGGTCTTGCCCGGCGGCACTGCCAAGATCGACCAGTTCGAATACGACGTGCGCGTAAATTCAAGCCCGCGAACGGTGGTGGAGCTGAATGATCTGCCGATCAAGCAAACGGGAAGCACAACGATTTATCTCCGTGACATTGCCAACGTTCGCGACGGGTTCGCTCCGCAAACCAACATTGTGCGTCAGGATGGCCATCGCGGAGTGCTGTTAAGCGTTTTGAAAGCGGGCACGGCATCGACAGTCAGCGTGGTGCAAGGGATTCGCAACATGCTGCCGCGTGTGGCGCAAACACTTCCACCGGAACTGAAGATCGAGCCGCTCGCCGACCAGTCGATCTTTGTCAAGGGCGCGGTCAGCGGGGTAATCCGCGAAGCCTTAATTGCGGCTTGCCTCACGGCCCTGATGATCCTGCTCTTCCTGGGAAGCTGGCGCAGCACTCTGATCATTGCGGTTTCAATTCCCCTATCGATTCTGACATCGGTCATCGTCCTGAGCTTCCTGGCGCAGACCATCAACATCATGACTCTTGGCGGGTTGGCGCTTGCCGTCGGAATCTTGGTCGACGATGCCACCGTGGAAATCGAAAACATCGAGCGCAATCTCGCCCAGGGCAAGGAAATCAAACGCGCCATCCTGGATGGTGCCTCGCAGATCGCCGTCCCGGCATTCGTTTCTACGCTTTGCATCTGCATTGTGTTCCTGCCTATGTTTTTCCTCGCGGGCGTATCGAAATACCTGTTTGTGCCGTTGGCCGAAGCCGTCTTATTCGCCATGCTGGCATCGTATTTCTTCTCGCGAACTATCGTCCCCACGATGGCGATGTATCTGCTGAGAACGGGTGAACACGCGAGGGGCTCGCACGGATTTTTCTCGCGATTGCAGCAGGGTTTCGAGAGAGGTTTTGAGCGGCTCCGGCTCTCCTATCAGCTGCTCCTGAATGCTGCCGTCCATCGCCGCCCGATATTCATTCCGGCTTTCTTAGTGGTTTGCCTTTCGGCGTTCTTGCTAGTTCCGTGGCTCGGCCAGAATTTCTTCCCCGACAGTGATAACGGCCAGTTCATCTTGCATATGCGGGCACAAACAGGAACTCGTATCGAAGAGACCGCCCGCGTCTGCGACCTGATCGAAGCTTCGATCCGCCAGCAGATTCCGGCCCAGGAAGTCGACAATATCCTCGACAACATCGGCCTGCCCTACAGCACGATCAATTACATGCACTCTACCTCCGGTCTGATTGGTGCGTCCGACGCTGACATCATGGTTTCTCTGAAGGAGAAACATCATCCCACCGCAAACTACGTTCGTGCATTGCGCAAAACGCTGCCGCGCGATTTTCCCGGTGTGACTTTTTACTTCCTGCCGGCTGGCATGGTGACGCAGGTGCTGAATTTTGGCTTGCCGGCACCGATCGACATTCAGATCGACGGAAATGACATTGAGGGGAATCGTCAGGCCGCAGAGAAGATGCTGGCGGAATTACGCCACGTGTCCGGTTTAACCGATCTGCGTATCCAGCAGCAGTTCGATTACCCGACATACGACATCAATGTTGATCGCACGAAGGCGGCACAGGGTGGTCTGACTGAGCGCAGTGTGGCATCGAGCGTTCTCAATTCGCTCAGCGGCAGTTTTCAAATCACGCCCATGTTCTTCTTGAACTGGAAGAACGGCGTGAACTACAACCTCGTGACGCAGACGCCGCAGTATAGCGTGCATTCCCTGCCCGACCTCGAAAACACGCCGATAACAGCTGGAGATGGGTCACGCCCCGGCATTCTTGCCAACGTTGCGTCGGTGAAGCGATCGAACGAGATGGAATCCATCAGCCACTACAACATTCGCCGCATCGTTGAGATTTATGGCTCGGTTCAAGACCGCGATCTGGGGTCCGCTGCACGCGACATCAACCGCATTGTGGATGCTGATGGCAAGATGCTGCCGCGCGGTAGCTTTGTCACGATTCGGGGGCAGATTCGAACCATGCGCAGCTCTTATCGGGGATTGCTGGCTGGGCTGGGATTTTCGATTGTGCTGGTCTACCTGCTGATCGTGGTCAATTTTCAGTCGTGGCTCGATCCTTTCGTCATCATCACGGCACTTCCTGCAGCGCTCGCCGGTATCGTCGTTTTCCTCTTCGTGACGCACACGACGCTCAGTGTCCCCGCGCTGATGGGCGCGATTATGTGCATGGGTGTGGCGACCGCCAACAGCATTCTGGTCGTTTCGTTCGCCAAAGAACGATTACTGCACCACGGCGACGCCATCGAAGCAGCAATTGAAGCCGGATTCACCCGCTTCCGTCCGGTGCTGATGACTGCGCTGGCCATGATCATCGGCATGGTTCCCATGGGGTTGGGATTGGGAGACGGCGGCGAGCAGAATGCTCCTCTCGGCCGCGCTGTGATCGGAGGACTGCTGTGCGCGACGGTGGCGACGCTGATTTTTGTTCCCTCGGTTTTTAGCCTGATGCATCGTGGGCATCCGGTGGAAAAATCGAACGTGCCAGTCAGCCAGGAAGGAAAACCAACTCATGCGTGAAAGCTTGGATGTGCAATCAAAGGGGACGACGCCCATGACGGTGGAAGAAAAAACAGTGGAAACGGTAGAGCGACAGCCTACCGAAGCGGTGGCAACGCGAAACAGTTCTTCAAAAACAAGCCTTCCGCGCGGTGTTGTACTCCTCCTGTGCGCAGTTGCGGTTGCCATCGCGATAGGGATTCCATTCGGAATTCACTCACGCGTGGCTGACGCGGCTAACCTGGCACGGGCGACAAATCAAGCGGCTATTCCGAACGTCATCGTGGTTCGTCCACAACCGGCGACTCGGGCACAGGAGTTGGTATTGCCCGGCAACACTCAGGCGTTCATCGATTCCCCGATTTACGCACGGACTAATGGATATTTGAAGCGCTGGTATGTCGATATCGGAGCCCGTGCGCGGCAGGGTCAGTTGCTGGCGGAAATCGAAACCCCGGAACTCGACGAGCAACTGCGGCGGGCTCGAGCCGAGCTGGCCACAGCCGAAGCCAATCTCAATCTTTCCCAGATCACCGCGGAGCGAGACGAGAATTTGCTGAAGACCCATTCGGTCTCGACCCAGGAGCGCGACAACGCCGTCAACGCCAACGCTGCGAATAAAGCAACGGTTGAGTCAAACCAGGCAAATGTTGCGCGGCTAGAGCAGTTGCAGGCATTTGAAAAAGTCTACGCCCCATTTGATGGCGTGATCACTGCGCGGAGCACGGACGTGGGCGCGCTGATCGACGCCGGCGCCAATGCGCCGAAGGAATTGTTCCACATTGCCGCCATCAGTAAATTGCGCGTCTACGTCTCGGTTCCGGAGGTTTATTCGCACGCCGCGGTTTCCGGGGCGGACGCGCAACTGATGCTGGATGAGTATCCGGGAGAAAAATTCCGCGGAACGATCGTAAGAAATTCGGACTCAATCGACGCTGTTTCTCGAACACTGCTGGTCGAAGTTGACATCGACAACAGCCGCGGCAGGCTCATGCCCGGCGCCTATGTGCAGGTTCACCTGCAGCTGCCGGCCAACGCTCGATCTTTGACAGTGCCATCGAATGCGCTCATCTTCCGCAGAGAGGGATTGCAGGTTGCGGTTGTGCGCGATCAAAAAGCGCAGCTGGTGGCGATAACGCCCGGCCACGATTATGGCGACAGCATGGAAGTTCTTGCCGGACTCGAGCCTCAGGACGAAGTGATCTTGAGCCCTTCGGACTCGCTGATCAGTGGGACCCCGGTGCAAATCAGTAGCCCGAAGTCAGACGGAGGCAGACAATGAAACGGAAGATGGGTCTTCTCATCGTATTGGCGACCATCATGACGACGAGTTGCATGGTTGGGCCCCAATACGCGCGACCGAATGTGCCCGCTCCGCCGACAAACACGTATAAGGAGCTCGATGGCTGGAAAGCGGCGCAACCCAGCGATCAGCTCTCACGCGGACCCTGGTGGCAAGCCTTCGGCGATCTTCAGTTGAACGCTCTCGAGGACGAGCTTACGAAGTCGAACCAGGACCTGAAGGTTGCGCAGACTCGCTTTCAGGCGGCGCGAGCCATGGTCCGCTTCAACCGCGCGACGGAGTTTCCGACGATCTCGACGGGGCCTAGCATCTCTTCCATTCGTGACTCAGGCAATCAGCCGTATCTACCTACGACCAGTACGACAGGGGAATTTGTGTTGCCCTTCGATGTCTCATATGAGTTGGACGTTTGGGGCCGAGTGCGCCGAACCGTGGCCGCTTCACGGGAAGAAGCGCAAGCCACCGCAGCTGACCTTGCCACGGTGAGCCTCAGCCTCCACGCGGAACTCGCCTACGACTATTTCGAATTGCGCAGTGCAGACGCGCAAAAAGAACTTCTCGACGACACAGTGAAAACGTACCGGGATGCTCTGCAGCTCACGATCAATCGATTCGAGGGCGGCGCGGCGCCGAAGTCGGACGTAGCGCAAGCGCAAACACAACTCGACACGACCATGGTCCAGGATACGGATGTCGCCGTCCAACGAGCACGATTCGAACACGCCATCGCGATTCTTCTAGGAAAGCCACCGGCCGCATTCAGTCTTCCGGCAACTCCACTTCACGTGCAACCACCGGACACTTCCGCCGGGCTTCCGTCGCAACTTCTGGAGCGCAGGCCGGACATCGCCGCCGCGGAGCGGCGAACGGCTGAAGCCAACGAGCAGATCGGAATTGCGCGTGCAGCT
>JASHRB010000560.1 GCA_030037575.1 Candidatus Sulfotelmatobacter sp.
GTGGTGGACAGAGTGCGAGTCTGATCGTAGTTGCGTTCGAAGAGGCGGAGTTTGGAACCCGGGCGGATGCCGCGAGCTTCCAGGAATTCAAGCAGGCGGCGGTCGCGCTCGTAGATGCCGCGTACAGAGTAGGCTGCGCCGGGGGAGGCGTCGGCGAGGAGCGTGAGGCCGCGATGCCGGCGGCTCGCGGGACTTTCCATTTCGCTGAGATTGCCGTGGGGACAGACGCCATCTTTGCCGAGCTTGGCCAGAAGTTTGGCTTCGAAGTCGGGAGAAACGGCGTGCTCAAGCCGCTCGGCCTCGTCATGGACTTTCCACCATTCCATGCCGAAGATTTCTGAAAGCATGCGCTCGATGAGATGGTGGCGGAGGGCAAGCTTGCGGGCGATTCTGCGTCCGGCGGCGGTGAGGCGAACATGGCCATCGGAGAGTACCCGAACCAGGCCATCTTTCTTAAGCCGGCGGAGGGCCATGGTGACGGCAGGCGCGGAGACCCTGAGCCAGTCGGCGAGGCGGGCGGAGATGACCCCTTCTCCTTCCGATTCAGCCTCGAGGATGGCTTTGAGGTAATCCTCTTTGGAGACGGTGATCACTGCAGAGATTATACCCGGGTTAAGCGTGGTTAATTGGCCAGCGCATTTTGGAAACCAGAGAAGCACTGGGTATGGTCCGGGAGTCAGCTTTATACTGCAGTCAATCACCTGAAAAGGCGGTCGGCAATGAGCGGCCTGGGACCGATTTCCAGTCGAGTGGGGGCTTTTTGCGGAGGAATGTGGCGCTATTGGCGTTCCGGCCAGCCGGCGCCGGAGAGCAATTACATCGTGCAAAAGCTTTATGCCTATACCGACGGAAGATCGAACGATTTTCTGTTCCGGATCGTTGAATCGAGGCGCAGACAGACGGATTTGCGGCCGGGGTGGGAGGGGACCTCGGTGTTGAGCGATTCGGGCCGTTGCCAGGCGAACACCGAGGAGATCGTTCGCACCCTTAAGCAAGACGGGGTGGTGGTCCTCGAAAAGCGACTGAAGAAGGAAACGATGCAGAATTTGTATGAGCTGGCGGTCTCCTGTCCTCTTGAAACCAGAATCTACGGCCCGCCCGAGACAGGCTCGGAACCGGGAACCCTGATCACAACTCCGATTGCGCAGACCGGTACCAGTCGGGGAATGGATCCGTCCCAGCCGCGCCATTCGGTCTACACGCTGCCGCGGGCGCTGCTGCTGGAGAATGAGAATGTGCAGGCTCTGATGTGCGACCCCTATCTTTTGGGGATTGCGGCGCGGTATCTGGGAGTGTTTCCGGTGGTAACAAAACCCGATATGTGGTGGGACACGGATTTCGTGCCCGAAGGTCTTCGGCCGCGGCCGTTTCATACCGATTCAGGGTGCTTGCGGTGGCTCAAGGTGGGGATCAATCTGACAGACACAACCATCGAGTCGCCGCACTTCGTGTACGTGAAAGGCTCGCATAAGCCCAATCGCGAGACGCGGCTGCTGACGCGGCGGTTAACCCGCCGCATGAATCTGAGCGATAAGGAAGTGCGGGAACTCTGCGCGCAGAAGATTGTTCATGTCACGGCACCGGCCGGCTCGATTACCCTGGCCGATACTCGGGGGATTCACAAGGGCGAGATCTCTCAATGCGGGAACCGGTTGATTCTGTATTTTGGGTTGGAGGGGAGCGCGTTCAATAATGTCGACCAACCCATGCCGCTGAATCATGTAGGGAGCGAACTCGCGAAGGCGATGAATGCGCGACCCTTCAGCTATCAGTTTTTTGCGCCGCGCAACCAGGAGAGCGGATCGCGGCGATCGGTTTGACACATTTCATCGCCTGCTCCTAACCTACATTTTTCAACTTATGAACGTTCTGGTGCTTGGAAGCGGCGGGCGGGAGCATGCGCTGGTGTGGAAGCTGCGGCAGTCCGGGCGCGTGTCGAAGCTTTATTGCGCCCCGGGGAACGGAGGGATTGCGGACCAAGCCGAGTGTCTGCCGGCTGACCTGAAGAGCGTGGAGTCGATGGTGGCGTTGGGCGAACGGTTGCAGCCGGACTTGACGGTTGTGGGGCCGGAGCTGCCCCTGACGCTTGGAGTGGTGGATGAGTTTCGGCGGCGCGGAATGCGGGTGTTCGGGCCGACCAAGGCGGCGGCGCGACTCGAATCAAGCAAAAGTTTTGCGAAGGAGTTCCTGCAGCGGCATCGGATTCCGACGGCGGTCTATGCGATTTGCGATTCGATCGAAGAAGTGCGGGACGCGCTGGGACATTTTCACGCTCCGGTGGTGGTCAAGGCGGATGGACTGGCGGCGGGCAAGGGAGTGGTGATCGCGGCAAACAAGGAAGAAGCCGCGAGCGCGGCAGCGGAAATGTTCAGCGGCAAAATGGTGGGTGCAGCGGGCGCGAGGGTAGTGCTGGAGGAATGTTTGCAGGGCGACGAGCTTTCCTTTCTGGTGATCAGCGATGGGGAACAGGTCGCTCCGCTGGTGGCGGCGCAGGATCACAAGCGCGTAGCCGACGGAGATACGGGGCCGAACACAGGAGGGATGGGAGCCTATTCGACGGCGGACATTATCGATGCCCAAATGCGCGACTGGCTGGTGAATCATATCGCGCGGCCGGTGGTTGCCGGGATGAAGGCGGAGGGGGCGGAATACACAGGAGTGCTGTACTGCGGGCTGATGATGACGGCGAAGGGCCCGATGGTGCTGGAGTTTAATTGCCGCTTTGGTGATCCGGAGACACAGCCGATTCTGATGAAAATGGAAAGCGATCTGGTGGAGGCCCTGGAAGCGGCGATTGACGGGCGAATGGGAGAGGCGGATTTGCGCTGGTCGAGCGATGCAGCGGTGTGCGTGGTGATGGCGTCGGGAGGGTATCCGGGAACCTTTGCGGTGGGGAAATGGATTCAGGGACTGGAGAACGCGGCGACGGTCGAAGGAGTGAAGGTGTTTCATGCCGGGACGGCGAAAAGGGACGGGAATTTTTATAGTTCTGGAGGACGAGTGTTGGGAGTTACCGCCCGAGCTGCATCATTGGAGAGAGCTGTGGCCCGGGCGTACGAAGCATGTGGGAAGATTGCGTTTGATGGAATGCATTATCGGAAGGATATTGCGGGGAGGGCGGTGAGGAGGTAGGTTCCCACCGCGGGCGCCAAGGGCGGGCGAGAACAGGGGCCCCGGCAGAAAATTTCCATGGGGTACACATCGACAGGCT
>JASHRB010000561.1 GCA_030037575.1 Candidatus Sulfotelmatobacter sp.
CCACGGCAACACATCCCGGCGAGAAATTTCCTGTGCCTCGCGCATCAACCGCCGCCGATACGATGGGCCAAATCCACGGGGAATCGACCGGAGGGCTTCGTGGAACTCTCCGTTCGCCCGGGGCAATGTGGACGCGAAAAATGCTTTGTGCCGACCGACGAACAGGTCTGAGAGCCGCTGCTGCTCAGCCATAAAGAGGAAGCTCAACTCCCGCATGGAGCGCTCTGCCTCCGAAATGGTTTTCTTCATCAGGGTGATTCGGCGCTCGGATTCCTCGATCGGTCTGCGCAGCGCGTCGCGTCCCTCGCTGACGATGGCCAGCAATTGCTCGCTGAGACGCTGCAATCCGCGCTGGCAAGCCGTGCGAACCAGTTGGCGCCCCGAACCCTCGACCAGACGCTGCAAGGCGCCGACCAGCTTATTCCAGTCACGTTCCGGCCCGCGATTTTCCGCCCGTTCCTGCGCGCTGATCTCGAATATCGGCCCGATCTGGCGTTGTAATCGCTTTTCGAGCAACTGGCGCGTGAACGCGGCGGCCGCGGCTCTTTCCGCGTCGGTCGTGCGATCCGCCTTGTTGAGAACCAAAATCAGATTCTGCACTTGTTGGCCCACCGCTTCCACCAGCGTCAGTTCTTCGCCGGCCAGGGGAGGATCTGCGCCCACGACCACCAATGCTGCATCGATGTGCGGGATGAAGGCTTGGGTGGCGGCGCTATTGCCGGTGAAAACCGAGCCCAGGCCTGGCGTATCGACGATGCACATACCCGAAGAAAGCAACCGGCTGGGAACAAACGCCTCTGCCCCCTGGACCCGCTTTTTATTTTCAGGATTGAGTTCCTCGGTCACGTATTGCTTCAGTTCGGAGGTGGGGATCTCGTTCCACGAACCGTCCTGCAGGCGAATCCGGGCGATCAAACGCTCGCCAAAGCGGATGACGGTCGGTACGGCGGTCACGGGAATAAAGCCGGTGGGAACGACCGGCTCGCCGATCAAGGCATTGATGAGGGTGGATTTGCCTCGCTTGAACTGGCCGACACAGGCCACATAGAAGCGGCCTTCCGCGATGCGGGCCGCTAATTCGCGGGCTTCCCGTGCCACCGGCTCCGCGCCCAAGTCCTCGGCCAGCGCCGCCAAGCACAGAAGCCGGGTGGCTCCATCGGCTCCGCCACCAGCCGCACCCACCACCGGGCGGCCTTCCGCGGTTACTGTGATCGCGGATTGTTCCCTACTGGGCTCCATCGGTTTGACCTGGAGAACGAACACCCTTCTGATGGACGTAGCGGATGACTTCCACCTCCGACATCGCGATCAGTCCTTCGTCCACCATTTCATCAAGCGCCGGGAGGAGAATCCTGATTTTTTCCTCCGTGTCAATGACAGAGATCATGATCGGCTGGTCCGACGAACGCAGCAGGTGGTGCTTGTGGATGAGGGTGCTCGCGCCATAGCCTTCGATGCCACGAAACACGGTCGCACCCGCAACATCGAGTTCTCTGCACTTGGTGACAATCGCTTGGTAGAGGGGCTTGCCGTGCCACTTGTCGTCTTCGCCGAAATGGATGCGCAGCATCTTCGCCTTGCCTTCTAGTTTCATACCTCGGTCTCCTGCCGCCGCTCGGCTTTCTGGTAGTTGTGGGTGTACTTGATGACGTCCACGTTGGAGAGCACGACCAACCCCTGCTGCACCATCTGGTCGAGAATTGGCATGAACGCCTGTAACTTCTCTTCCGTGTCAACGATCGACAGCAGGATGGGACGGTCGTGGGAAAGACTGAGCCTGGCATCTTTGTGGATACGCCGGTTGGCGCCGTAGCCCAGAATGCCGCGGTAGACGGTAACTCCGGCGATATCGTGTGCGCGCAAGCCGTTCACGATGGCTTCATGGAGCGGCTTGTCGTTCCATTTGTCGCTTTCCCCAATGTAGATGCGCATCATCTTGGCTTTGCCTTCCCGCTTCAAGGGGGGACCCTCGCTGGGGCTTCGTTTTTGCTTCTTCTCCGCAGGTTTGACGATGGTCGTGTCATGCATCTCAATCAAACCGGTGCCGACCATCTCGTGCAGCTTGGATAACAATTCGTCAACCTTCGCAGCAGTTTCAATGAACTCCACCTTGACCGGAAGGTTGACCGAAAGATCGACGAGCCGTGTGGTATGGAGGTGGTGGTCGGCGCCAAACCCGGCGATGCCGCGGGTTACGGTTGCGCCCGAGACGCCATGAAAAAAAAGAAAGTCCAGAATGGCGGTATAGGCCGCAGCACCGTGGTATTGCTGATCTTCTGCCACATAAACGCCGACTTTCTTCCCCGGTCCAGCTGTGAGCATATTGTCCTCTCGACGCTAAAGTCCTCTTTGACCAACTAGAAACTCCGCGGCTCGACCCAAGAGTCCTCCGCCCTCATGAATCCCATGTTTCAGCTGTTCGCGGAAGGCTTCAAGATCCCGCTCCAGCTCTCCACGGTTCCGTTCTACGATTTCGTCAACCAGCGTTCGTAAGCGCAAGGGAATAAATTCCTTCACTTTTCGGCCATGCTCGAGACATAGCGTTCCCTGGGTCTTCATCCACTCGGCGAACATGGCCCCCTGCAGTTTTTGCGCCAGTTCACGCAAGCGGGCTCCCTCTTCTTCGAGCACGCGGTGACACAGGGAGCACTGATCGCTACTCACCTTTCCGGCCAGCGGCCCTTTCAGCATTTCCAGGAACACCATGGTGACGCTCTCGCCCGGCGTGGAACGCGAAAGCTTTTCTCGCGACCGGGCGAGCGCCCAACCGTGAAAATTGCACAAGCGCAGATCGGACTGCGGACGGGTGGTTTCCGCCAGCGTCCACTGAAAGTCCTTCAGGATTCCGCAGATGGGACATGTGCCCTTGGTCAGTACCAGGCTCAGGCTGGGGCCTGAGGTTGAAGTCGCCGCTTTCATGGGATTGCCCTCCCAGTGACAACGCCTCCCCACACCGCCATGAAACCGACGACCACACTCAGGGCCACGTAGAGAATCCCCACTCCAATCTGCCCGTCCTGGATCGTGCGTAAGCTTTCGTATTCAAAGCTAGAGAATGTGGTATATCCCCCGATGAAGCCGATGGGGATCAGGTATCGCCAATTTGGACTCCAGTGCGTTTTTGCCGTCAATAAAGCAAAGACCAAGCCGATCAGGAACGAACCCGTAACGTTGATCACAAAGGTTCCGTAGGGGAAACGCGTTCCCATCCTGCTGCCGATATAACTGCCCAACCAGAAGCGCAAAATTGACCCGAGGCACCCCCCGACGCCCACCATCACATATTTCAGCAAGTCGTCCCGTTCCTTTCCTGTTCATACTGCTTCCCGATTGTCCTCACCCGGCCACTAGGCCACGGTCGGCGCCGAGCGGGCGCTCTTGAGACCTTCCAGGTCGCGGCGAATGGCATCTTCCTGGGCGACGGGCGACACCCGGTCTCCCACCAGGCTCTCGATCTGAGCGCGATAGCTGTTGGCATAAGCCTCGAACCTGCGTTGGATCTGAGTCAGCGTTCTGTCCGACCAGTCATAGAGCAAAGCATGATAGGCCGAGAGAGACGTCGTGACTTGGCTGCCGATCATTCCGGCCAGACGCTTGGTCACCCGCGATCTCGAGAGGTTTCGACCGAGCAAACGGAAGAGAAAAGGGGGCCGCATTTGAATGTCCACGGGGCCCAGATCGAATGCTGGCATCTCCCGCAGCAGGGCAAAGAATTCCTGTTTTCCAGGCACGTCTTCGACTTCCAGAACTTGAGCGGCGGCGGCTAGCGTTTCGTGGAGTTTGTGCGCCAAAGCGTCCATTCGCCGGCGAAGAGCTTCCGTTTGTTCCTGAACCTGCCAGGTCACCGCGTTCCGAACCATCATTGGCGCCGCTTCCCCGGTTGCCCCTGGCTTCGACCAGGACTCGACCAAAGTAGCTCCCGCCAGTCGCAATATCGGCCTGGTTGAATATTCCAATTGGTTGGCCGCGCCGCGGGCGAGTTTCTTCATCTCTTCGAGCCGGCCACTGGCCTGACGCAATTCCGACTCAATCACGCGTAACTGTTCCACCTTTTTGGGGGATACCTGATCCTTGCGACGGAGCCGTGTGCGTAAAGCCATCTCCACCGACTGCTGCAAGGCTCCCAATTTGCGCCGTATGGAGCGAAGTTTGAGATCCTGCCGTTGACTGTACAGGGGGGCAATGTCCTGGTCGAACCAGTGCTCGAGCAGATCTCGGCTCCCCGCGATGACGCTCACTGCATGGACGGCCAGATCCAGGTTCAGCTCTTCCTTAATATGATCCTTGACATAGGCAATCACTCGCGAGCGATCTTCGAGGGCCAATACGTCTGCCTTGCTCAACAAGACGTTGGCCGGAATCGCCGCGTCATAGAGAATCTGGATGGTTGCGAGGTCGTCCGGAGTTAGAGTCGATCCAGCATCGACCAGGACCACGCCCAAATCGCAACGTGGCAGGTAAGCCAGCGTCTCGGCAGCTCCCCGGGTTGCCAGAGATCCCAATCCAGGAGTGTCGACAAAGACGATTCCCTCCCGAAGGCGAGGGGAAGGAATCTGAACCACGATTCTGGTGACATGCTTTTCGTTGCCACGATTCATCTGCTCAGCGACGAACTGTGGCAATTGCGAAATATCGAATTGCTCGCCAGTGCGGTTCCCAAACCACACATGAACCGCCGGAGAATCTCCGTACAACAAGCGCGTTGGCACCGCCGTGATGGGGGTCACTCCCACCGGGAGCGCATCGGTCCCTAGGATGGCGTTCAGTAGCGATGACTTACCCGAGCTGACGCGACCAAAAATGGCGATTTCAAAGCTGTTGTCTTCCAGCCGATCAAGAATCATCGACAAGCTAGATCGAAATTCGACCAGTCCATGTTCGCCAATAACAGACTCCAACCTCTTGAGCAAGGAGACTTCGTCTCCGCTTTGTTCTAACCTTTGCAGCCGTTCCTGCAAATTTTCCCCGGACCCACGCGTCAGATACTGATCGAGTTGTTTCACCAGGCCCTGCAGTTCTCCAGCAATACCGTTGAGTTCAACTGCGGCCGCCTGGGGAACTTGTCCATAGCCGCTCATGTATTCGGGCTTCAACTCCTCCGCGGCAATATCCACAAACGTGAGATTTACGTGGAGTGCACGCGAAACCGGGATATCGGCTGGCGGTCGCTCCATTCCTTGTCCATCGAGCACGCGAACCAGCTGAGCGCGGATGCGGCGGATGTAGTCCTCGATCACCCGCCGCTGAGCAGGACTCAGATCGGGAGCATATTGGGGAAAGGCCAGCTTAGAGGTAGAAACACTGAGCGCGCTTTCCATCTCCGCCAGCAGCTTGTCGATGTGGCGGCAGCTCACACTGAGACGCCGCTTATGATTCGAATTGAGCAAATTGGCCGAGGGTTCGGGCATTGGTCCTTGGTCCGCGCACCACCCAAACGGCACACGGGAACTCTCCTGTTTTGAATGCTTTCAGGGTTTCTTGGGATTGAGCCACGGTCGGCCTAGAGCACACCAACCCCTACCCAGAGATCCCTCTTCTTCGTAGGAGTCATCTGCCCAGTGGGCGGTTTTAAAGGCGAACTCCAACACCCAAAGAAATTATGGGCGCGCGCGGCGGCGAAAGTCAACGGGTTTGCACCGGACCTGCTTGAACGGCGCCGCCGGTTTCCCTGCAGGGGAGGATCCCTGCCCGTGAGGGGAGAAAGTCACTTCCGTTCCTTGACATGGCCTCACATCGGGGTAGACTGGGCTCGTTGCCTACAAACCGGTGAGGGAGTTCACCGTAACCGCTTCCCCTCGACTGAATATCGGGGAGGCTGATGACTCCTGACAAGAGGATTCTTGTCTCGGGAGCGCATCACCCAGCAAGCAATCCACAAAATCGAGGACGTGCGAAACAGAAGCAAGTGATGCGGTTTTGTGTTTTTACGATGAACAGGTGCCGGCATGAGCGCAAGCCCTGTTCCCCAAGAGTCGGTTGCACGCCAGGCGAATCTGCGCCAGGGAGGATTCGGTGAACGCAGAAAAAATAGACTTGGAACTGGCCATTCTCATTGCGATCGCCAGCGATCGCTACTTGTTGAACAAAGCGGTGGACGAAGGATTCCAACCCGAACTACTGCAGTCGTCTCCCGCCCGAGTGGCGGCCGCAGCGCTTATGTCCCTGCGCGAGCAAGGGATTTCCAACATCGATCCGTTG
>JASHRB010000562.1 GCA_030037575.1 Candidatus Sulfotelmatobacter sp.
ATCCGCAGATCTGGCCGCGTCGCCTTCAGGCTGGCCATTACGTCGAACAAATTTTGTCCGGAGCGGTTTCCTAAGAGAATCAGGTCCACTTCTTGCAACGTGGAAATCTCGGGCAGGCTGGCGGAGATCAGTTCGAACTCGGGCTCAGTGTCGAACAGGGCGCGAAATCCCACGAATCTCAGTGGGTCGCTCTCGACCACGGCGATTTTAATAATCGGCTTCCGGGCTACGGCTGCTTTCATAAGTTTCCCTGTAGGATGTGTGGTTACGTAGCTAGAGCATAACGGCATTTGCCCTCGCTGCAAAGATAGCGTGACCAAAGCGAAATTACGGGAGTAACATGAAAATACGCGTGAAAAGCGGCCTCACAGCCGATGTTGGCGGCTAAATTCAGGCGGCGGGATTCACGGAGAAGGCTCGAATGACAGGAAGACCAATTCATTTCGCGTTGATTGCGGTTACTTTCGCGCTCATATTTTGCATCACGCTCGCGCTATCATCGACGCAAACCGCCCGGGCTCCCGCAGCTCCGCCTGCGGCGTCGGACACCGCCGCCCAGACTCCCGCCACCACCTATCAGCCGAAATTTCCCGGCGATCCTGCGCATTCCGATTCCGAAGCCGAGGCTCTCGCCTACATGCGCGTCGTCATGCGTTCGGAGCTCCTCTTCAACAAGCATTACCACCGCTACGCCACTTCGCTCGCCGAGCTCGTTCACACCGGAACCTTCACCAGGCGCATGGTCAGTCCCGATCGCGGCGATTACCACGCCGGCTTCGAGGGCAAAGACGACAACTACGTTCTCACCATGACTCCTAACAATCTCGATGCGCAGCACCGTTCCTTCTTCGGCAACGAAGACGGCAAAATCCATGCCGATGACGCAAAGCCGGCTGACGACAGGTCGCCTGTCGTCACCAAGGCGTTCCGGCAATAAGCAGAAAAACGATAAAATGAATTTCTAGGGAGGAATCATGCCAGCAACCGTCGGCGCAGCCGCGCCCGAGTTCTCGTTAAAAGATCAGGATCAGAAGGAAGTAAAGCTCAGCGACTACCAAGGCAAGAAGAGAGTCGTGCTCGTTTTTTATCCGCTCGACTGGAGCCCGGTGTGCACCAAGGAGCACGCCTGTTTCGTTAATGAAATGAAGCAGTTCGAGCAGCTCGACGCGCAGGTCCTCGGTCTCAGCGTCGATAGCGTCTGGTCCCACAGGGCCTATGCCGACAAAATGGGCATCCACTATCCCCTGCTCGCCGATTTCCATCCCCGCGGGGCGGTGGCTTCCCAATACGGAGCTTATCTTGCGGACAAGGGCATCACCGGGCGCGCCATCTACATCATCGATCGCGACGGCAAACTCGCCTGGCAGAAAAACTACGACATTCCCGTCGTTCCCGATATCAAGGAAGTCTCGCAGGCACTGGCCGGAGTGAAGTAAGCCACGCGGCTTATGCGTGGTTTTTCGGAGGGCACGGCTTAACGCAATCCCTGACCAAGCTCACCCATGTCATCCCGAGCGAAACCGAATTGCCGCCTTTGCGGCAGTTCGGCGCCAGTCGAGGGAGCTTGCGTTTGTCCTCAAGACAATCAGAGTCCTCGGCTACACCGTCGAAGCCTTAACCCGGCCGTGCCTTACTGCGGCGGGGGGGGCGTCGCACTGGCCGGAGGCTTCGCCGGTTGCGTGGTTGCCGGCGGATTCTGCGACTTGTCGTCCTTGAAAATGTCGGCGATTTTGCCGAAGAACCCTTTCTTCTTGTTCGGATCTTGCTGGTCCTGTCCATTCGCCAGCGTGGGCGTCAGCGGCTTGCTCGTTCCCCCGAACACTCGCGAGAAAAACCCGGCTACTCCCGTCTGCTGGTCGCAGGTCTCGCGCGGCTCCGTGCCGGCAACAAACGCCGAGTTATAATCGTCCGTGCAATTCGACGTGGCCAGCCGGTTCGTCGCCTTATCGAGTTCCACATCGACCACCCCTGCCGGTTGCGTGAACTCTTTCATCTCGGAGTACTGCGGCAACTCCGCCGCCTTCTTCATAAATTCCGTCCAGATCGGAGCCGCCGTCTGCGCGCCGCTCAACCGCAGATCGCTGTAATCGTCATAACCCACCCACACAATGCACAGCAGATTCGAAGTATATCCCGCGAACCAGCCGTCATGCGAGGTTCCCGTCTTTCCCGCCGCCGGCTGCAGAAATCCGCGGAGGCGAACCGCGGTATAGCCCAAACCGTTGTTGATCACGCCTTCCATCATGTTGGTCATTACGTAGGCAATCCGCGGATCGAGCACCTCCCGCTGGTCGGTTCTGAAATTTGCGATGACATCGCCCTTGGCATTGCGCACGGAATTCACCAGAATCGGCGAAAGCCGCACGCCTCCATTCGCAAACGATGTGTACGCTCCCGCCATATCGAGCGGCGTAGCTTCGTAAGACCCAAGCGCCATCGCCGGCGTCGGTTTCACCGATGTAATCCCCGCCACTTTCGCTAGGTTCGCAACTTTGTCGTAACCCACTTCTTCGGCAACCTTCACCGTTGCGTTATTCAGCGACATGGCCAGCGCATACCGCAGCGTCACATCGCCGTGGTACTCCTCCTTGTAGTTGCGCGGCTCGTAAATCTGATCTCCATAGGCAAAGCTCGAAGGCTCGTCGGTTATAATCGACGCCGGTGTAATCACGTTCTGCGATCCATCAATCGCTGTATTCATCGCTGTCGCATAAACGAACGGCTTGAAAATCGATCCTGTGGGCCGCTTCGATAACGCGTGATTCAGTTGGCTGAAGCCATAATCCCTGCCGCCCACCAGGGCCAAGACCGCTCCCGTGTGCGGATCGAGCGCCACCAGTGCCACCTGCGCCTGCGGTCCAGGCTCAACCTGCGTTTCATATTTCTTGCCGACTTTCACCCGCTTGGTGCGTAGCTTGGTCACTTCCTGATCGACGATCTTGATGCCGCTCTCCACTGCCTGCGCCGCCGCTTTCTGCAAGTCCGGATCGAGCGTGGTGTAAATGCGGTAAGACTGATCGCTCAATTCGCGTTCGCTGAACTTGTTGATCAGCGAATCTTTCACCATGTCGACAAAGTACGGAGCGTCGCTGGCTTCCACGTTCGGAGGCGCCAGCTTCAACGGCGAAGCCTTCGCTTTTCCCGCCTGCTCGGGCGTGATCGAGTGCGTCTCGACCATGGCATCCAGCACCAGGTTGCGCCGCTCCAGCGCCCGCTCCGGATGCCGGTACGGCGATAATCGGCTTGGGCCCTGAATAATTCCAGCCAGCAGCGCAGCTTCCGGCAGAGTAATGTCTTTGAGATCCTTGTTGAAATATGCTCGCGACGCCTCGCCAAATCCGCTGATGGCAAACGAGCCGCGCTGCCCCAGGTTCACCCAGTTCGCATAAAACTCGAAGATTTGTTGCTTCGAGAACTTCTGCTCCATCTCCTCGGCAATCAGCATTTCCGTTAATTTGCGGCGAATCGTTTTTTCCGGCGTCAGGAAAAATCCGCGCGAAAGCTGCATGGTGATCGTCGACCCGCCCTGCTCATGCCTTTGCCGCAGCAGATCGACCCAGCCTGCTTCGAACATACGGATAAAATTCACCCCGCTATGCTCGAAGAATCGCCGGTCCTCGATCGCCAGCGTAGCATCGAGCATCACCTTGGGAATGTCACTGTACTTAACGACTTCCCGCTTCGCCCGCTGCTCGGAATAAAGCGATGTGACTAATTCCGGCTCGAGTTCGTACGCAGAGAGTTGATTGCCCTTGCCCGTGATCTGCGAGACCTGGCCGTCGACAATCGTGATCTTGGCCTCTTCCGGGCTGTGGTAGCTCTCCGGCCCGGGCATGATGTCGACTCCGTCCGGCATCACTCGAAAACTGCCCAGCGGCGACAAGTTGTCTTTGTCCGTCCGCTTGGCGTCGGAATACCCTGCTTGGCGCAGATCGGCAGCAATCTCCCGGGCGTCAGCCGGTTCTCCATCTCGCACCACCTTCGGCAGGGCATAGATCTTCGCCGAATTGCTGAAGACCGGCGTAGCGAATCGCCGCGTAATGATCTGGTCGTACTTGATGTAGTAGTAGCAAAACGACCCACCCAGTCCCACCGCTGCGATCAGGAAAATTGCCAGCGCCGCCCTCACCACCGGATCGTGCGGGGGGCCTCCGCCCTTCTTCTTGCCACCGCTTTTGGGGATTTTGATCTTGATGGCCAAGGTTGAACTCGATGCCCGCCCAAACAAGACTGCCTTACGATCAGACGATTAGATGCTCAAAAAGGTTTGATTATCCCTGGTTGCCCCTTGCTCGACTACGCGCTGGCGCAATTCAGCGAAACGCCGCAATCATCATGCGTTTCTTTTCATTGTACCCCCACGCGGACAGACAAAAAGAGACCCGCAGTTCATGCGGGTCTCCAAGATGCCAACAGCGCCGGCTGGTTAGTTCGGATCGGTGATCACCCAAGGCCCCGCTTCCGTGAGATCCACAGATGGAACCGGTTGGGTGAGGGCTCCACCGGAACCAACGTCCAATATTCCTAGCACGGGGCCGCTGCCGTACACGCTCAAGAACGCCCCGCTTTGATCAAACTGGCCCAAATACCCGATGTCCAAGCTGGTGAAGGGCGACCCGGAGACCGCGGTCAGCGCGCCAGTAGATGTGTTCAATTCATAGCCCTCGATGGGATTGTAGCCGTTGCCTGTGCTGTCAAGGCTGAAGGAGTAAACCAGTTCACCTCCTGTGTTCGACTGGACCGCGATCGTGTACGGTGAGTACACGGTTGTGAACGGCGACCCAGAAACCTCAGTGATCGCCCCTTCGTTCGTACCCGTCTGCTGAATGCTGAACACATACAAGTGGGTATCGCTGACCACCGACCCCGTCGTACCGATCAGATATTTGCCCGAAGCATCACCCTCGACCTGCAGCATGGTGGATTGAAAGGGACTGCCTGATACGGCCGTGAGCGAACCGCTGCTGCCGATAGCGTACGCCGCTATCTCTGCCGGGACACTAGTATCCTGCGAATCAGCGGTGACATAGAGGTACTTTCCCAACCCATCCGTGGCCAAGTTCCACGGCAGGAACGGGATCACGTATGGGGAACCGCTGTTAGCCGCTGTCAAGACCCCACCGCTTCCGATCTGGTATACGTAGACCGCATCCGCGCTTTCGTCCTCTACAAAAAGCAGGGTGCCAGCCGGATTGGTGATCATGTTTTGCACACCGCCAACCGTGCCTCCGACTAAGTAAGGCACGCTGACCGGGCTCCCGCTAATTGACGTCAAACTCCCTGCCGAGCTGATCGACCAACCAAAGAGCTCGCCGGTGCCACCGTACAGCGCGTACAAATATAGGTCCTGCGCCACGACCATTGCATCGGGGGCTGTGTTTGCCGGGGCGGATGGGCCAGTATAGTTAGCCGTGGACGCAAAGGTTGCCGAACTGGTGCTAAGAGTGTAGCTATCGATCGTTCCTGCAGGATCCCCGGCGAAGACAAATGCGCTCGCTGAGCCGCTGCTGCTGCTG